>NZ_VOSR01000839.1:0-2019 GCF_007997345.1 Mitsuaria sp. TWR114 | reverse complement strand
GCCGGCATCGTCACGCCGAAACGGGTCCCGCGCACGCCCGCGGTTGCCAGCGGCGTGCGGACGCGAAAGCGCGACCCGGGCGTCTGCGGCGACACCCGCAGGTCGATCCGGCCGCGATCGAGCTCGATCAAGGTGTTGCGCGTCTCGCGCGGCAGCTCGCGCAGGCGGACCAGGCGCGCGACGGAGCCCGACTGCAGCTGCAGCAGCGAGCCATCGGCCAGCGTCACGCTGATGAAGCCCTGCGCCGGCACGGTCAGCGTCGCGGCCTCCGCGATGCGGTCACCGATGCGCAAGGCAACGCCGTCCGCCAGCACGCCGCCGCGGACGTAGGCCACCGTGGCCGGGCTCGCCTGGCCCTTCATCAGCGCGAGCGGCAACAGCAGGCGTTGTCCGGGCTGCAGCCGCGAGGGACGCGCGATGCGGTTGAGCCGCGCCAGCTCCGGCCAGCGCGAAGGCTCTTCCAGCTGCTCCTGGGCGATGCGATAGAGCGATTCGCCGCGCTGCACGACATGGGCGACGGTGTCCGCGCCCTGCGCCCCGGCGGTCGACAGGACGCCAGCGGTCAACAAGGTCGCGAACAGCACGCTCGAGGGAGCGCGGCTCATTCGCTGGACTCGCGGACAGGCAGGTCCCGCGTCGCGCCGGTCTCGGCGCCGGGGGACTGCGCGACCGGCGGCGTGGCGAGCGCTCGGCGTGCTCCAGCGCTTCCAGCCGGTAGCCATGGCCGTACACGGCGCCCAGTCGATAGCCCTGCTCTGGCCGGAGGCCCAGCTTCAGCCGGATCGACGAGATGTGCGTGTCCAGGGTCCGCGTCGGCACCTCGTCGTCCCGTCCCCAGACGGCGTTCATCAGGTAGCTGCGGGACAGCACCCGCCCGATCTGCCGGAACAGGCAGGCGGCCAGGTCGAATTCGCGCGGCTTGAGCTCGACCGGCACGCCGTCCTTGAGCCAGTCGCGCGTGGCCGCGCGCCATTCAAAGACACCATGGCGCTGCACGCCGCCCTGCTCGGGATAGGCGCGACGCAGCAGGGCCAGCAGGCGCGCCTTGAGTTCGGCGCCGCGCACCGGCTTGACGACGTAGTCGTCGGCGCCCTTGGTCAGTCCCTGAACGATGTCCCGCTCCGCATCGCGATGCGTGACCATCACGATGGGCATGCCGGCGCCCTCGGCGCGCACCGTCTGCACGACCTCCACGCCGGACAGGCCGGGCAGTTCCCAGTCCACCAGCAGCAGGTCGAAGGTCTGGCGCCGCATCGCCTGCAGCAGGCTCGCGCCGTCGGCGAAACGATGGGGCACATGCCCCATCGATGCCACGGTCCTCGACAACAGCTCTAGCAGATGAATGTCGTCGTCCACCACCGCGATTTGCATGAGCCCTCCCCAAGGCTGGTCAAACGGCGGCGGATTGTGCACAGAATCACGAATTTCTCTTCACGCCGGGCGATCTGCGACCGTCGGCCACAGGAATACGCCTGGCGAGGGACCGGATGTCTCTCGCACGGCGGGCGGCGCTTCGGGCAGCGCGACAGGCGGCGCGACCTAACGCAGCTTCGTCGACGTCCGCTCCATCCGCGCCTTCAGGCTCTCGAGCTTGGCCGCGTACAGGCGGCGCTGCGGCTGGGTGACGCTGTACTCCTCGGCCTTGGCGAGCTCCTCGCGCACCACGTCCCACTTGCCCAGGCCGACGTTGGCCAGCGCCATCCAGAAATGGAACTCGTGGTAGTAGGCGGAGCGCGCGATCTCCTTGGCGAAGAGGTCGCGGGCCTGGGCGTACTCGCCGGCCTTCATCGCGGCGACGCCGAGGTCGAAGAACTTGAACGGCGGATAGGGCTGGATCTGCGCGAGCCGGGTCTCGAGCTGCTCCGCCTCGGCGAGCTGGCCTTGCAGGCGCAGCGCCTGCGCCAGGTTGGCCATCGCCTGCACGTTGGCCGGCTCGCGGGCCAGCACCGCGCGGAAGGCGCGCTCGGCCAGCGCCGTGTCGCCATGGCGGCGGTAGATCACGCCCAGCGTGTTCAGCGC
>NZ_VOSR01000838.1:0-2291 GCF_007997345.1 Mitsuaria sp. TWR114 | reverse complement strand
CGAGCTCACCCGGCTGCTGCTCACCCGCTACAGCCTGAGCCGCACCGGCACGGTCCAGCTGGACAAGGCCACCAGCTTCCAGGCGCAGATCAACCCGGCCGAGTTCAGCCACAGCTTCGGCATCCGCTACGACAAGACCAAGGCGCAGGGCTCGTCCGGCGTCGAGCCCAAGTTCAGCACGATGGACGACGAGCGCGTCGCCTTCAACATCGTGCTGGACGGCACCGGCGTCGTGCCGCCAGTGCCCGGCCAGCCGCCCGACGTGAAGGGCCAGCTGGCGCAGCTGAGCAAGGTGGTCTACGAATACGTGGACCTGCGCAGCGAGCCGCCCTACGTGCGGGTGCTGTGGGGCACGCTGATCTTCTTCGGCCGGCTGGAATCGCTGAAGGCGCAGTACACCCTGTTCAAGCCCGGCGGCGACCCGCTGCGGGCCAAGGTGGACCTGAGCTTCGTCGGCGCGATGAGCAAGGAGGAGGAACGCCGCGTCACCCAGCGCGCCAGCACCTCCGAGCAGACGCGCACCGTGCGGATGTACGGCAACGAATCGATCGGCCAGGTCTGCGAGCGCATCTACGGCGATCCCTCGGTCTTCATGAAGGTCGCCCGCTTCAACGGCCTGACCGACTTCCGCAACATCCCGCCGGGCACCGTGCTGCGGTTCCCGCCGATGGAGAAGTGACATGCCCGGCGTCTCCCCCAACCAGGACACCGTCGGCGTCGTCACCCTGGCCGTGCTCGCCAACGGGCAGCGGCTGGAGGCCAGCGCCGACCTGATGTCCGTGACCATCCGGCGCGCGGCCAACACCGTGCCGTCGGCGCGGCTGGTGTTCAACGACGGCGACATGCCGGACCGCGACTTCCCGCTCAGCGACTCCGCGCACTTCAAGCCCGGCGCCCGGCTGACGATCCGGGCCGGCTACGGCCAGCAGGAGGACACGATCTTCGAAGGCCTGGTCGTGCGCCACGGGCTGCGCGTGCAGGGCGACAACGACGCGCGCCTGGTCGTGGACTGCCGCGACGCGGCGGTGAAGATGACCATCGGCCGCCGCAACGCCAACTACATCGACCAGCTCGACAGCGACATCATGAGCACGCTGGCCGGCGCGCACGGCCTGTCGGCCCAGGTCGACGCCACCACCGTCACCCATCCGGAGCTGGTGCAGCACTTCTGCAGCGACTGGGACTTCCTGCTGACGCGGGCCGACGCCAACGGCCTGCTGGTGATCGCCACCGATGGCGCGCTGGCGGTGACCGCGCCCGCGGCCGAGGGCGAACCGGCCCTGGCGGTCACCTACGGCATGGACCTGATCGACTTCGAGGGCGACGTCGACGCGCGCCACCAGTACGGCAGCGCGATGGCGGTCTCCTGGGACCCGAAGGCGCAGGCCGCGCTCGAAGGCAGCGCCGCCGATCCCGCCACGCTGCCGGCGCAGGGCGACCTGGACAGTACGACGCTGTCGGCCGTCATCGGCCTGGAGAGCTTCCGGCTGCAGGCCGGCGCGCCGCAGTCCAAGGACATGCTGACCCAGTGGGCGAAGGCGCAGCAGGTCAAGTCCGGCCTGGCGCGGATGCGCGGTCACTTGAAGTTCCAGGGCAGCGCCAAGGCGCGCGTCGGCGGGCTGATCGCGCTGCAGGGCGTCGGCGCCCGCTTCAGCGGCACTGTCTTCGTCACCGGGCTGCGCCACCACATCGAGGACGGCGCCTGGACCACCGAGGCCGAGTTCGGCCTCGATCCCGACTGGTTCAGCGCGCGGCCCGACGTGCCGGCACAGCCGGCGGCGGGCCTGCTGCCGCCGGTGCCCGGCCTGCAAGTCGGCGTGGTGCTCAAGCTCGACGGCGACCCCACCGGCGAGCCCCGCATCCAGGTCAAGGTGCCGGTGCTGCAGGCCGAGACCGAGGGCGTCTGGGCCCGGCTGCTGCAGGGCCACGCCAGCAGCGGCTTCGGCGCCTTCTTCCTGCCCGAGGTCGGCGACGAGGTGGTGCTGGGCTACTTCGCCGGCGACCCCTCGCACCCGGTCGTGCTGGGCAGCCTCTACAGCAGCGGCCGCACGCCGCCCTACGCGCTGGCCGCGCCCAACGACACCAAGGCCTTCGTCACGCGCTGCGGCCACAAGCTGGAGTTCGACGAGAAGGACCAGGTCATCACCGTCGCCACGCCGGCCAACAACCGCATCGTGCTCAGCGACAAGGACAAGTCCATCCGGCTCGAGGACCAGAACGGCAACACCGTCGAGCTCAAGCCCGGCGGCATCGCGCTGGACAGCCCCAAGGACATCACCGTCACCGCGCAG
>NZ_VOSR01000837.1:0-513 GCF_007997345.1 Mitsuaria sp. TWR114 | reverse complement strand
CGAGTCGCCGCTGTCGATGGGCAACGGACGGCTCGCCGCGAACTGCGTCTTGCGCCGCATGTGCTCCATCGTGAGGCGAAGCTCCAGCATCTCCATCTGCAGCTTCTCGATCTGCCGGCGCGCCTGGCCGACCTGCTCCTCGATCTGCCGGCGCGAAGCCTGCAGCTGATCGATCAGCGCCCGGGCCGTCCGCAGCTTGCGTCCCCACCATGCGCTCGCGATCGCCGCCCCCACTCCCGCGCCGGCCAGCGCGCCGGCCGCCAGCATCCAAGGCTGCAACAAGTTCATGGAGGGATCCCGCTCGTGTGATTCGCGCCGTCACTGTAGGGCGGCAGGCGCGCGAAGCCTTCACCAGGAGCGGGCATTTTTCACCGGATCGCGGGCCGCGTCGCCCGCCGGTGACTGGTCCGTCACGCCGTCGACATGGTGTCGTGACGGATGTAACCGGCGGCCGGCCTCAGACCTCCAGCCACTCCTTGCGGACGTAGGCGTTGGCGCGCAGGTCGGCGGGCG
>NZ_VOSR01000836.1:0-2541 GCF_007997345.1 Mitsuaria sp. TWR114 | reverse complement strand
CTCTTCCTTCGACGCGAAGCGCCCGTAGAAGCCGCCGTGGGTGAAGCCGGCCTCGCGCGAGATCTCCGCCAGACCGACGCCGGCGATGCCGCGTTCCCGATACAGCTTGGACGCCGCGTCGACCAGCGCCTGGCGGTTGGCGGCCGATTGCTCTTTGGTGACTTTCATGATGCTCGGCATTGTAGGAAGCGCGCTCGGCCAGCGCGGCGACGGCACGCCGGAATCCTCGATTTTGAGTAGGGGCATCATTAAATCTGCGCTCGACTTCGGGAAGGCCGATACCATGCCGGCCATCATCAAAACCGTCCCGACGGCGCCCCTTGGCGGCCCGGCGCGGACGCCGGTACCGAAGGAACCGCATGCCCGCCGCCGCCCTGTCCCACCGCCTGACCCATCGCGGTCTCCATTTCAGCTGGGTGATCGCCGGGCTGACCTTCCTGACGATGCTGTTCATGTCGGCCGCGCTGGGCCTGCCCGGCGCGATGCTGCAGCCGCTGGCGCAGGAATTCGGCTGGTCCACCAGCCAGATCTCGTCGGCCCTGGCGCTGCGCTTCGCGCTGTTCGGCCTGATGGGGCCGTTCGCGGCGGTGCTGATGGAGCGCTTCGGCGTGCGGGCCGTGGTCAGCGTGGCGCTGGCGCTGGTCGGCGGCGGGATGCTGATGGCCGGGCTGGTCACGCAGCTCTGGCATCTGGTCGTGCTGTGGGGCGTGGTGCTGGGACTGGGCAGCGGGATGACCGCGCTGGTGCTGGGCGCGGTCGTCTCCAATCGCTGGTTCGCGTCCCGCCGGGGGCTGGTCATGGGGATCCTGACCGCGAGCGCGGCGACCGGCCAGCTGATCTGCCTGCCGGTCGCCGCCTGGATGATCGAGCGCTGGGGCTGGCGCGCGCCGCTGCTGCCGCTGGCCGTGCTGTGCCTGGGCGTGATGGCGCTGGTGCTGCTGTTCATGCGTGACCGGCCGTCGGACCTGGGCCTGGCGCCCTATGGCGCCGAGCCGGCCTCGTCGACGCCGGCACCGGCCGCCACCGCCGCGGCCGCGGTGACCTGGCGCACGCCGTTCGTCGCGCTGCGCGAGGCGTCGACGCAGCCGACCTTCTGGCTGCTCTTCGGCACCTTCTTCATCTGCGGGCTGTCGACCAACGGCCTGGTGCAGACGCATTTCATCTCGCTGTGCGGCGACTACGGCCTGGCGGCGGTGCCGGCGGCATCGGTGCTCGCGATGATGGGCGTGTTCGACTTCATCGGCACCATCGCCTCGGGCTGGCTGAGCGACCGCTACGACGCCCGCAAGCTGCTGTGCTGGTATTACGCGCTGCGCGGGCTGTCGCTGCTGTGGCTGCCGAGCGCGGAGTTCACGCTGTACGGGTTGTCGCTGTTCGCGGTGTTCTACGGGCTGGACTGGATCGCCACCGTGCCGCCGACGGTGCGCCTGACCGCCGAGCGCTTCGGCGCGGCGAAGGTCGGCATGGTGTTCGGGTGGATCTTCGCCGGCCACCAGATCGGCGCCGCGGTGGCGCGTACGGCGCGGGACTCAGCCGCAGCCTGCTGCTGAGCTATGCGCCCGCGCTCTACGTGGCGGGCGCGCCTGCCTTCTGGCGGCGGGCATGGCGATGACGATCCGGCGCCGGACTGCGGCAGGCTGATGGCCCTCACCCCTCCCCGGCCAGCAGCGCCTGCAGCCCTGCCTCGTCGAGGATGGTCACGCCGAGCTCGCGCGCCTTGTCGAGCTTGGACCCCGCCTCCTCGCCCGCGATCACGTAGCTGGTCTTCTTCGACACCGACCCGCTGACCTTGCCCCCCGCGGCCTCGATCAGCTCCTTGGCCTCGTCGCGCGACAGCGTCGGCAGCGTCCCCGTCAGCACCAGCGTCTTGCCCGCCAGCGGCTGCGGTCCCGCCGGCGCGGCGACGGCGCCATCGCTCTCGGGGAAGCTCACACCCGCGGCGATCAGCTGCGCGACGACCTCCCGGTTGTGCGCCTCGGCGAAGAAGGCCGCGATGCTCCTGGCGACGATCGGCCCGACGTCCTTCACCGCGAGCAGCTGCTCCTCCGTCGCGTTCATCAGCGCATCCATGTTGCCGAAGTGCTTCGCCAGGTCCTTGGCCGTGGTCTCGCCCACCTGCCGGATGCCCAGCGCGAAGAGGAAGCGCGCCAGCGTCGTGTGCTTGCTCTTCTCGAGCGCGTCGATCAGGTTCAGCGCACTGCGATCGCCCATGCGCTCCAGCGCGGTGAGCTTGGCCACGCCGAGCTTGTAGAGCCCCGGCAGGCTCGTCACGAGGCCGCCGTCGACGAGCTGGTCGACCAGCTTGTCGCCCAGGCCCTCGATGTCCATCGCGCGGCGGCCGGCGAAGTGCAGCATCGCCTGCTTGCGCTGCGCCGGGCAGAAGATGCCGCCACTGCAGCGGTGGTCGATGCCGCCCTTCTCGCGCACCACGTCGCTGCCGCAGATCGGGCAGTGCCTGGGCATGCGGAAGTTGGGCACGTAGTGCGCGCGCCTGGCGTCCACCTTGCCGACGACCTCCGGGATGACATCGCCGGCGCGCCG
>NZ_VOSR01000835.1:0-2159 GCF_007997345.1 Mitsuaria sp. TWR114 | reverse complement strand
GCAGGACTTCCGGATCTACGGCGGCGCGCTGAGCACCGCCCAGGTCCAGGCGCTGGCGCAGGGCTGAGGGTCGGGCGGAGGCTCAGGCCGCCGCGGCCGTGCGTTCCGGCCGGGACGCGGGCGCCGCGCCCTCGACGATGCGGCCGTGGGCCATGCGGATCACGCGATCGGCCAGGTGGAAGTAGCGGTCGTCGTGCGAGACCACGATCAGCAGGTGGCCCTTGTCGCGCAGCTCCGGCAGCAGCTCCGTGTAGAAGAGGTGGCGGAAGGTCGGATCCTGGTCGGCCGCCCACTCGTCGAAGACCAGCACCGGGCGGCCCTCCAGGTAGGCATGCACCAGCGCCAGGCGCTTGCGCTGGCCGGTCGACAGGTCCACCGTGCTGAACGCGCCGTTCTTGACCGACACCTTGTGCGCGATCTCCAGCCGCTGCAGGTAGGGCAGCGCGCGCTGCGGCAGGCTGCCGCCCTGCCCGGCCTCGGCGGCCAGGTCCTCGAACAGGTAGAAGTCCGAGAACACCGTCGTGTAGAGCTGGCGGTAGTGGTCGCGGGTCTGGTCGGTCACCGGCCGGCCGTCCGCCAGCACCTGGCCCTGCTGCGGCGCATACAGCCCCAGCAGCAGCTTGACCAGCGTGGTCTTGCCCGAGCCGTTGTCGCCGACGACGAACACCATCTCCCCGCGCCGCAGCGTCAGGTCCACCGGCCCGAGCACGAAGGCCTCGCCGCCGTCGGGCGCCGGGAAGCCGTAGCGCACGCCGCGCAGCTCGATCGACTCGGCCAGCCTGGCCGGCTCGCCGGGCTGGTCCAGGTCCAGGAAGGGCTCGGGCGTGGCGAAGCGCGCCGACATGTCCGCGATGCGCTGGAAGGCCACCCGCGCCCGGCCGATGCCCGGCACCGCCGCGGCGATCTGGTCCAGCGGGCCCTTCAGGAACAGCAGCACCAGCACGAAGCCGCTGAGCACCGGCGGCGGCATCGTGCTGAGCGCCGCCCAGCCCAGGATCAGCGCGATCAGCAGGAAGAACAGCGCCGAGCCGAAGGCCGTCGCCAGCACGTAGGTGTTGATCGCGCGCCAGTTGATCTCGCGGATGCGGTCGACCGTGCCCTCGATCTGTCCGCCGTACATGCCGGCGCGGCGCGCGCGGTGCATGCGCAGTTCCTTGGCGCCGTCGCTGATGGCGCGGTAGGCCTTGTGCAGCTGCTCCTCGGCGTCGCGGGCCTTGTGGAAGCCCTTGATGCCGCGCGCCTGGGCCCAGGTCTGCACGCCCACGCCCACGACCAGGGCCACCAGCAGCAGCCCGAACAGCGCCGGTGACAGCCAGGCCAGGTAGCCCAGGCAGCCCAGCGTGATCGCCAGCGCGATCAGCGCCGAGGACAGCACGAAGGCGGCGTCGCTGATCATGTCCACGTCGCCGGTCAGCACCGGCATCAGGCGGTGGGTGCGGTAGCGCTCGAGGGCATCGATGGGCGCGGCCAGGATCTTGCGCGCCAGGCTCTTGCGCACCTGCGCCACCAGCCGCTGGCCGACCAGGTTGGTGCTCATGCTGGACGCCGCGCGCCCCATCAGCGCGATCGCGCACAGCGCCACGAAGGTCAGCAGCAGCCCGCCGGCCATGCCGCCGGGCCGGTTCAGCACCGCGTTGATCGTGCCCAGCAGCGCCACCGTCGCCGCGCCGGCGGCCACGCCGGTCACCGCGGAGAAGGCCAGCCAGGGCAGGAAGGGCTTCAGGAGTCCGGAGACTTCGCCGGCCTTGCCGGGAGCGGGGCCCGGCAAATCGCCAGCCGGGGTGCCAGGAGCAGTGTTCATCAGCGCGGTCTTTCAGCCGCCGGGCCAGCGGCGCGGCGAACGGGTGAGGTCCTACCGGGTAGACGATCCGGCGGCGGGTTTGTTCATGGCTCGCGCCGCGCAAAGGTGGCGCCGACGACGACCGCCCATGAACAAGCGCGCGGGACGGACGTCTTACCTGCAGGCGCGTGATGGCGCCCTTCCCGCAACGAATCCGCCCCGCGCCGGCGGCTCAGCCATGCCCCTGCATCCCGATCTGGAAGCCTTCCTCGACCTGGTCAACGCCGCGAACGCCGACGGCCCGGCGCTGCACGAGTTGTCCGCCGAGCAGGCCCGCGCCGCCTACGACCGCTCGACGCGGGCGCTGGACCTGCCCGGC
>NZ_VOSR01000834.1:0-1787 GCF_007997345.1 Mitsuaria sp. TWR114 | reverse complement strand
GCGACCTTGGCCAGCTCCGTCTTGCCGGTGCCCGGCGGGCCGTAGATCAGCACGTTCACGCCGGGCTGGCCCTGCGTCACCGCATGGCGCAGCAGGGTGGCGAGGATGCCCACGTCCTCGGCGATGAAGTCGAAGTCGGCGCGCTGCAGCGGACTGGGCGCGACCGGGCGCGTGAACACCGCCATCAGGTCCTGCGGGCCGTCGTAGGCGCGCATCAGCACCGGCGGCAGTTGCTCGCTGACCTTCATCAGGTCGGAGAGGTCGGTGATGTTGTGCTCGGCGATCAGGTTCTCGATCATGCCGACCCGCTCCAGCCGCGAGCCGGCGCGCAAGGCCTCCGCGACCTCGTGCGGATCGACGCCCGCCACCTCCGCGATCGCCGCGAAGGCCTCCTGCGCGGTGTTGACCTTGAACTCGACCAGCGCGCCGCGCAGCTCGCGCTGGTAGCGGGCGAGGGTGCCGTAGAGCAGCAGGGCGCGCTCGGCCGCGTTGAGCTGCAGCAGGCGGCCCAGCACGTCGATGTTCTGCTCCACCAGCGTGGACTGGCTGCGCAGCTGCGCGTCGAGCGCGTCGCAGGTGCAGGACAGCAGCGCGAGCAGGTCCTTGGGCGCGTCCTTGATGTATTCGTCGAGGTAGAAGAACAGCGTCGCCTCGGCGAACGGGCCGCGCCAGACGCCGTGGCGCGCGAGGAAGGCGGCGTCGCCCAGCCGCTCATGGCCGGCCCAGAGCGAATGCCCCTGGCAGCGGCGCGCGAGGTAGCCCCGCACGCGGGCCAGCACCGGCGAGGGCCAGACCAGGTGCCGCGCGGTCAGCGCGAGCAGGCCGCTGGCGCGGATCAGCTCGCGCTGCTCGGCGGCGTGGCCGCCTTCGCGGTCGCGTCGCACCGCCGTGGCGGCGAGCTGCTGCACCACTTGATCCAGGCCCGGACCCAGCACCTGGGCGAGCGAGGCTGCGGCGGGGACGGTCGTGGCGGTGGCGGCGGTCGGAGGAAGGTCGTCGGGACGACGGAGCACGGGAGCGGTCATCGGGGGCACTCGGGGCGCGGCTAGCGCGATGGCGCCGAGTGTTCCCGTCCAGCCGTGCGGACCGAAGCGAGAAATTCGTCTGTGCTTATGCGGCCCTCAGGCCGCGCCGCTCAACCAGGTGCAGGCCGTCTTCGCCGCCTCCGCGTTGCTCTGGATGCCGACCTCCTGCGCCATCGCCCGCATGGCCTGGGCGCAGCGCTCGATGTGGCGGCGGTCGGGATGCCAGGGCCCCGCCGCGCTCCCGCTGCTCTGCAGGTTCGCGTTCTTCGTGTAGACGACGCGCCAGAGCGTCTGCTTGAGGTCGCTGGCATTCATGGCGCGCAGTATTCCGACACCGTCCCCCCTCGCGGCAGAGGCCATCGCCGCCAGCGCCTGTCGGCAATCGCCCGACAATCGCCCGACAACGGGGCGCGGCGTGCGGAAGTGGCGCCCCGGGCTTGCCCCAGGGCAGTGCGTCCGCGCGGGCTGTTAATCTGCCATTCATGAACCTGCTGCTCGCCGAAGACGATGCGATCCTGGCCGACGCCCTGTGCGAACAGATGCGCGCCAGCGGCTTCACCGTGGAGCACGCGCCCAATGGCGCCGTCGCCCAATACCTGCTGGCCAAGCAGCAGTTCGACGTGGTGGTGCTGGACCTGGGCCTGCCGATGGTCAGCGGCATCGACGTGCTGCGCCAGCTGCGCCAGACCGACGCGTCGCTGCCGGTGCTGATCCTGACCGCGCTGGACAGCCTGGAGGACCGGGTCGCCGGCCTCAACGCCG
>NZ_VOSR01000833.1:0-568 GCF_007997345.1 Mitsuaria sp. TWR114 | reverse complement strand
GCTGGAAGAGGCCGCCGAGCTCAGCGAGCGCTGGGCCGCATGCATTACCAGCGCGGCGACTACGTCCAGGCCTGCAACGCCTGGAGCCAGACCCTGGAGCTGGCCGACGACGAGACCCGCTGGGCCTGCCTGGCCCGCATCGGCCTGGCGCACCTGTGCTTCGCGCTGGGCGACTGGGCGCGCGGCGGTCGCGTGCTGGACCAGGCCGAGCTGCACTACCCGCAGCTGGGCGACGACCCCTACATGCGCTCCAAGATCGCGCTGAACCGCGCGGTGTCGCTGCGCGCGACGCAGGGCCCGCAGGCCGCGCTGCCGCGCCTGGACGAGGCCCGCGCCGACGCGCGCGCCGTCGGGCACCGCGACTACGAGGCCGAGGCCATGTGGCATCACGCGCGCTGCGCCCGCGACAGCGGCGCCCTCGACCACGCGCTGGCGCTGGCGCTCCAGGCCGAGGATCTCTCGCGCCGCAGCCGCTATCGCTGGCTGCAGGCGCAGACGCTTTTGCTGGTCAGCGAGCTGCGCCGCGGTGCAGAGGCGGTGGCGGCCGCGCAGCAGGCGCTCGCGCTGG
>NZ_VOSR01000832.1:0-1046 GCF_007997345.1 Mitsuaria sp. TWR114 | reverse complement strand
GCAGCACCGCCGCACGCGCCTGCAGCGCTGACCGGCGAAGTCCTCGATGGTGGTGGGACGGGCGACCGGGGGGCCCCTTTTCGGAACTCAAGGGAGGAATTTGCTTGCCGGTAGGCAAGCAAAGGTAGGAGATGGAGAAAAGGGGCCCCCGGTCGTCCGTCCGGCGCTCGGTCCCGTGCAGGCCGGACTGCCGCTCACCGGACGGCGGATCGCCGTGGCGAGCGACGCGTGTTTCTCCTTCATCTACCCCGCCAATCTCGACCTCCTTCGCGCGCTTGGCGCGGAGGTCCTGACGTTCAGCCCGATCGCCGGCGAGCCCTTGCCCGCGTGCGAGGCCGTGTGGCTGCCGGGCGGTTACCCCGAGCTGCACGCCGCGGCGCTGCGTGCGCATGCTGGCTTCTTCAGCGACCTGGCCGCGCACCTGGCGGCGGGCAAGCCGCTGCTCGCCGAGTGCGGCGGGATGCTGGTGCTGCTGGATGAGCTGGCCGATGCCGACGGCGCGGCCCATCCGATGGCGGGCCTGATGCCGGGCCGTGCCTCGATGCAGAAGCGGCTGGCTGCGCTCGGCTTGCAGTCGCTCGACTGGCCGGAGGGCGAGTTGCGGGGCCACACCTTCCATTACTCGACGATGGCGACGCCGTGGTCGCCGATGGCCACCGCGCGCAATCCCAACGCGGGTCGCGCGGCCGAGGCGCTCTACATCGCGGGCTCGCTGCGCGCGAGCTACGTGCATCACTACTTCCCCTCGAACCCGGCCGCGGTCGCCGCGTTCTTCGGCGGCGCCACCGCGACCGCCGCCACCGCTGACGCCCACGCTGCCATCGCAACCGCTGCCGTCACCGCGACCGCTCCCACCGCCGATGCGGCCCCCGCCCACCCCCATCCCCTTGCCACGAACTGAGTTCCCCATGCTGCTCGAATCCGGATCGCCCACATCGCGCAGGCCCTGCTGTGGCCGGTGCTCATCCTCGTCGCCCTGGGCTTCGTCTATGCGCTGTGGAGCGCCGGCGCCACGCTGATGGAAGCCGTGCAGCGCCGCCGTCCCG
>NZ_VOSR01000831.1:0-2619 GCF_007997345.1 Mitsuaria sp. TWR114 | reverse complement strand
ATCGCCGCGGTGCTGGGCGAGCAACCCGACATGGCGCCGGTGGGCGAGGCGGCCGACGGCTGGCAGGGCCTGCAGGCCTTCGAGCGGCTGCGCCCCGACGTCACGCTGATGGACATCCAGATGCCGGGCATGGACGGCCTGGAGGCGCTGTCGCGGCTGCGCACGCTGAGCCCTGGCGCGCGGGTCATCGTGCTGACCACCTTCAAGGCCGATGCCCAGGCCTGGCAGGCGCTCAAGCTGGGCGCCTCGGGCTACCTGCTCAAGACGCAGCTGCGCACCGAGCTGCTGGACGCGATCCGCGCGGTGCATCGCGGGAACCGGTGGATCCCCAACGAGGTCGCCCAGGAGATCGCCGCGCACGCCGGCCAGGAGCAGCTCTCGGGGCGCGAGATCGACGTGCTCGAGCACATCGCGCAGGGCCTGAGCAACCGCGAGATCGGCGGCCTGCTCTCGCTGTCCGAGGACACGATCAAGGCGCGCGTGAAGATGATCCTGTCCAAGCTCGACGCCCGCGACCGCACCCACGCCGTCGTGCTGGCGCTCAAGCGCGGCCTGCTGCGCCTCTGAGCTCCCCCGAGCGTCCCCGCTCATTCCCTCTCCCCCGCGGGGGGAGAGGGCGAGGGTGAGGGGATCGTCCACCACCTGCCTCTGACGGGAGAGCGCTGGCTGCGCCATCGGCGGCTGTCGCGCCGGACATCGGTTTCCTAGGATGCCTTCATCCCTCGGAGACCCTCGATGACGATTCCTTCGACCCCCTCGGACCTCACCCGCCGCGACCTGCTCGCGCTGGGCGGCCAGCTCGCGCTCGCCGCGGCGCTGCCGCTGGCGCTGGCCGACGGCGCCGAGGCCGCGGCCTCTTCCTCCCCCTCCACCCCCTCGCAACACCCCCTACCAGGAGCCCCCATGAGCTACGTCACCACCAAGGACGGTACCCAGATCTTTTACAAGGACTGGGGCAGCGGCAAGCCCGTCGTCTTCTCCCACGGCTGGCCGCTGAGCAGCGACGCCTGGGAAGACCAGATGCTCTTCCTCGGCCAGAACGGCTTCCGCGTGATCGCCCATGACCGCCGCGGCCACGGCCGCTCCAGCCAGAGCTGGAACGGCAACGACATGGACACCTACGCCGACGACCTGGCCGCCGTGCTCGACAAGCTCGACATCAAGGACGCGATGCTGGTCGGCCACTCCACCGGTGGTGGCGAGGTCACCCGCTACGTCGGCCGCCACGGCGTCAAGCGCGTGTCCAAGGTCGTGCTGGTGGGCGCCGTGCCGCCGACGATGATGAAGTCCGCCGCCTACCCGAACGGCCTGCCCAAGGACGTCTTCGACGGCATCCGCGCCGGCGTGCAGAAGGACCGTTCGCAGTTCTACAAGGACCTGACGACGCCCTTCTTCGGCGCCAACCGCCCGAACGCGCAGGTCTCGCAAGGCATGCGCGACAGCTTCTGGCTGCAGGGCATGCAAGGCTCGCTGAAGTCGCAGTTCGACTGCATCAAGCAGTTCTCCGAGACCGACTTCACCGAGGACCTGAAGAAGATCACCGTGCCGACGCTGATCATCCACGGCGACGACGACCAGATCGTGCCGATCGGCAACTCCGCCGAGCTGTCGGTGAAGCTGGCCCCCAAGGCGACGCTCAAGGTCTACAAGGGCGGCAGCCATGGCCTGGCCGCCACCAGCAAGGACCAGCTGAACGCCGACCTGCTGGCCTTCGCGAAGTCCTGATCCCGCCAGTAGTCCGCTTCAACGATCCCCTCGAGGGTCCGCGCCGTTCTTCACCGCCGCGCGGACCTTCGTTTCCCCGTCCCTCCAGGAGACCCCCATGAGCAAGCTCGCCAAGGCCGTTCCCGGCGCCAAGTTGCTGAACCCCACCGACCACACGCTGGTCATGATCGACTTCCAGTCGCAGATGGCCTTCGCCACGCACTCGATCGATGCCAACAACCTGCGCACCCACGCCTCGCTGGTGGCGCAGGCGGCCGCCGGCTTCGGCGTGTCCACCATCCTGACCACGGTCGCCGAGAAGAGCTTCTCCGGCCCGATGTTCGACGAGGTCACCGCGCCCTTCCCCGGCAAGAAGATGCTGGACCGCACCTCGATGAACACCTGGGAGGATGTGGCGGTGATCGAGGAGATCAACCGCATCGGCAAGGACCGCATCGTGCTGGCCGGCCTGTGGACCAGCGTCTGCATCGTCGGTCCGGCGCTGTCGGCGATCGACCAGGGCTTCGAGGTCTACGTCATCACCGACGCCTGCGGCGACGTCTCGCTGGAAGCGCACAACCGCGCCGTCGAGCGCATGGTGCAAGCCGGCGCGCAGCCGATCACCTCGCTGCAGTACCTGCTGGAGCTGCAGCGCGACTGGGCTCGTGGCGAAACCTACGACATGACCACCGGCATCGCGAAGAAGGTCGGCGGCGCCTACGGCATCGGCATCAACTACGCCAAGACGATGTTCAACGCCCACGAGGGCTGAGCTTCGACGGCAGCGCAAAGGCGGTCCTCATGAATGCATATGTGTTGTCGGCCGCCGTGGGCCTGCTCGTCGGCGTGATCTACGGCCTGCTCAACGTGAGGTCGCCGGCGCCGCCGGTGATCGCGCTGGTGGGCCTGCTGGGC
>NZ_VOSR01000830.1:0-912 GCF_007997345.1 Mitsuaria sp. TWR114 | reverse complement strand
GTCCGACCCTGCGTCTGCGCGCGGTCCAGCGTCGCCGCGCCGGTCATGGTCAGCGCGAGGTCGCCGCTGCTGGCGATGCGGCCGTCCGCGCCCGACAGCGAGCCCGCCGAGATCGTCAGCGCGTCCGCGCCGGCATGCGTGATCGCGCCGCCGCGGTTGTCGAGCTGACCCGCGTTCAGCGTGGCCGACTGGGCGTTCGCGCCGATGCGGCCGCCCTGGTTGTCGATCAGTCCGGCCACGTCGACGCGCATCGCGCCCGCCGCGCCGGTCTGTGCGAGCGTGCCGCCCGCGTTGTACCAATCGGCGGCCGCGATCGCGACGGAGCCGCCGCTCAGCGTCGAACCCGCCGTGTCCAGCGCGCCGGAGGCCGACAGCGTCAGCTGCCGCGTTGCCGCGACCGTCGCCTGATCGAGCGCGAGGCTGCTCGCCAGTGCCTGCAGCGACACCGAGCCCGCCTGCGTCTTGCTGCCTTGGAGCGCGAGGCCGTCGGCGCTGAACGTCAGCGCGCCACCCGCCACGGAGGTGCCGCTCTGACGCAGTTGCTGTGCGGTGATCGTCAGATCACCACGATCGCCGACGGTGTTGTCGGCCTGGAGACCCGCCGCGAAGCTGCCGCTGCTGGTCAAGGTGCCCGCCGTGATGCGGGTGTTGCCGCTCGCGGCCACGGTGCCGGTGTGATCGAAGGCGCCCGCATTCACGCGGACATCGCCCTTCGCGGTGATCAGGCCGGCATTCGTCAGCGCGGCGCGAGCCGTCACGTCGACATCGCCCGCGGCTTGCAGCTGGCCCGCGTTGTCGAGGCGATCGGCGTTCACCGTCAGGCTCGATCCCGAGGTCACCAGGCCCTGTCCCGCGTTGTCGATCGCGCCAGCGCGCAGCGTGACTGCCGCGCCGCCGATCTGGCCGTCGCGG
>NZ_VOSR01000083.1:0-618 GCF_007997345.1 Mitsuaria sp. TWR114 | reverse complement strand
GGGCGCGCGCTGCGGCGTGATGTCCTACATCCGGACGTGGACCCTGCTGATCCCCGCTCGCGCTGCGCGGCGCCAACATGCCCTGCAAGCGCCGCGCCGCGGCCGTTCACCTGAAAGGATTCGTCATGTTGAAGTGGGCCTTGATCTTCGCCGTGATCTCGCTGGTGGCGGGCGTGCTCGGCTTCACCGGCATCGCCGCCGGCGCCGCCGGCATCGCCAAGATCCTGTTCGGGATCTTCCTGGTCATCTTCCTGGTGCTGCTGGTGCTCGGCATCACCGGCGTGAACGCGCTGCGAAAGTGACCCTCCCCCCGTTTTCCGCATCCAGAGGAGCCCGCCCATGAACGCCCCTGAACACAAGCACCTGCAGCTGGACGAGCAGGCCTTGCAACGCGCTCGCCAGCACCTGGACGAAGGCCCGGTCACGCCCAGCTACGGCCCGTGGCGCGACGACGTGATCCGGCTGCTCAACGACGCGCTGGCCACCGAGCTGGTCTGCGTGCTGCGCTACAAGCGCCACTACTTCACCGCGCACGGCCTGAACTCGCCGCGCATCGCCGAGGAGTTCCTCGAGCATGCGACGCAGGAAGCCGTGCATGCCGACCGCCTCGCCGAGCGC
>NZ_VOSR01000829.1:0-639 GCF_007997345.1 Mitsuaria sp. TWR114 | reverse complement strand
CGCCGGCTGCTGTCCGAGGACGAGGCCGGCCGCTGGAACGCGGTGCAGCAGGAAGTACGCGCCGAGGCGCAATTGCGCCGGCACCGCGCCAGCGCCGACGCCAAGGTGCTGCAGATGACGCTGATGCGCCTGAAACACGGCGCCGCGACGCCGACGGCGGGCCTGAACGGCCGCGACCCGGCCGACTTCGGCCAGTGCGGCTGAGCCCGCTCCGCGGCGGTCAGCCCCGGCTTGCGGGCGGCGTCTCGCCGGACGGCCCGAGCCGGTCGGCGCAGAGGCTGCCGTTGGACCGTCCACGGCCCGCGCGCTTGGCGCGGTAGAGCGCCTCGTCGGCGCGGGTGACGAGGTCGTCGATGTCGGCCTGCCGGGCCCATTCGACGCAGAAACCGACGCTCGTGCCGATGTGCAGCTCCAGCGCCCCGATGCGGAAGGGCATCGTCAGCGCATGCACCAGCTTGTCGGCGACCACCTGTGCGTCGACGGGCCGGGCGACGTGGGTCAGGAACACCGCGAATTCGTCGCCGCCGAGGCGGGCGACCAGGTCCTGCGGCCGCAGCGCATGCCGCAACCGCCCGGCGACAGCCTTGAGCAGCGCGTCGCCGACCGGATGGCCGTACTCGTCGTTGACCGGCTTGAAGC
>NZ_VOSR01000828.1:0-918 GCF_007997345.1 Mitsuaria sp. TWR114 | reverse complement strand
CGCGCAGCAGGCGCTCGCGCGCGAAGGGATAACCGTCCCAGCCGTCGGTCCAGTAGCGCCCCGGCCCCTGCGCCGGATCCTGCCGGTTGAAGCGCGCCATCAGGGTCTGCTGCGCCAGCAGGTTCCACGGCCGCGTGCGTCCCAGCTGTCGCGCAGCCATTGCTCCTGCGGCCCGCCCAGCAGCGTGCGGCGCGTGTCCAGGAGCTCGGGACAGTCCTTCACGTTCACGGTGTTGGAGCCGCCGCGGCCGGGCTTGGGGCAGGCCTGCGGATCGCGCCAGGAGCGATCGTCGAGGGTGATCAGCCGCGCCAGTCGGCCCCAGTCGACGCGGTGGCTAAGCGCGATGTCCACGCCCTTGGGCCGCATCGATGCCGGGAAGGGCTGGTGCTCCCAGTACGCCTGCGCCGCGGCGACGCGACGTTGATGGAAGTCCGGCGCCAGGTCCTGCGACACGTCGCCGGCCCAGTCGTTCTGCACCTCGTGGTCGTCCCAGGTCAGGATCCAGGGCGCGTTCGCATGCATCGCCTGCAGCTGCGGGTCGCGCTTGTACTGGGCGTAGCGGTCGCGGTAGTCGGCCAGGCTGCGGCACTGCGGCCCCTGGTGGCGCCGCGGCACGCGGGCATCGTGCGGCGTGGCGTATTCATAGATGTAGTCGCCCAGGAACAGCACCAGGTCGAGGTCCTGCCTCGCCATGTCGCCCCAGGCCGCGTACTCGCCGTGGTCGAAACGCTGGCAGGACGCGATGGCGAAGCGCAGGGCCGCCGGCATCGCGTCGGCCGCCGGCGCGGTGCGGGTGCGGCCAGCCGGGCTCTGCTGCCCCAGGGCGCGAAACCGATACCAGTACCAGCGGTCCGGGCGCAGGCCGGCGGGCTCCGCATGCACGCTGTGGGCGGTGCCGGGCTCGGCGTGCTCGGCGTG
>NZ_VOSR01000827.1:0-685 GCF_007997345.1 Mitsuaria sp. TWR114 | reverse complement strand
CCATCCCGAACAGCAGCGGCAGCATCGTATGCGTGAGATGCGCCCGCCACGTGGCCACATGCTCCGACAGCGTCACGCCGCGGCGGCGCACGAAGTGCTTTGATGGCGGCAGCAGCAGCCAGAAGCCGATCGCCGCCAGCAGCCCCAGCACGCTGACGATGAACAGCGCCGGCCGCCATCCGAAGGCATCGCTCAGCAGGCTCACCCCGACCCGGCCCATCATCCCGCCGAAGGCCGTGCCGCCGACGTACTGGCCCATCGCCCGGCCCAGGCCCTTCGGATGGATCTCCTCGGCCAGGTAGGCCATCGCCACCGCCGGGACGCCGCCCAGCACCAGGCCCTCCAGCGCCCGCGCCACCAGCATCCCGTGCCAGCCCGGCACCACCGAGGCGATCAGGTTCAGCAGCGCCGCCATCGCCATCGACGCGAACATCAGCCGCTTGCGGTCCATGCTCTCCGACAGCGCCCCGGCGCAGAGGATCGCGAACGCGAGCGCACCGGTCGCCAGCGACAGCGACAGCGCGCTTGTCGCCGCGCCGACCTGGAATTCCGCCGCGAACAGCGGCAGCAGCGGCTGCACGCTGTACAGCAGCGAGAAGGTGGTGAAACCCGCCAGGAACAGCGCGAACGCGATGCGGCGGTAGGCGCGCGTGCCGGGCTCGGCGTGCTCGGCGTGCTCGGCGTG
>NZ_VOSR01000826.1:0-2290 GCF_007997345.1 Mitsuaria sp. TWR114 | reverse complement strand
CGACGACTACCTGACCAAGCCCTTCGACTTCCCCGAGCTGGAAGCCCGGCTGCGCGCGCTGCTGCGCCGCAGCCGCGCGCTCAAGGCCAGCACCGAGCTGGGCCAGCTCAGCATGCAGCGCGAGACCCGCAGCGCCCAGGTGCGCGGCGAGATGCTGGAGTTGAGCCCGCGCGAGTTCGACCTGCTGGACCTGCTGCTGACCCACCAGGGCCGCGTGATCACGAAGGAGCAGATCAACCAGGCCTGGTCGGGCGACCGCGCCGCGCCCAGCGCGAGCGACGGCGCGGCGACCAACGCGGTGGAGGTCTACATCCATCGCCTGCGCCGCAAGCTCGAGGGCGCGCAGGTGGCGATCCGCACCGTGCGCGGGCTCGGCTACCTGCTGGAGCTGGAGCGGGCCTGAGCTCCCGCCCCACCCTGCCCTGACCCGTGCCTCGCCCGCCGTCCGCCACGACCCGCGCGCCATGAGCCCCTCGCGGTTCTCGCTCAAGCGCCAGCTGCTGCTGTGGCTGCTGCTGCCGCAGGTGGTGCTGTGGCTGGCCGGCGCGGTCTTCAGCTACCGGCTCGCCGGCCGCTATGCCAACGAGGCCGTCGACGCGACGCTGCTGCAGGCCACGCGTTCGCTCGCGCGCCAGGTCAAGCCGATGGGCAACGGGCTGCTGATCGACTTCCCGCGCGCCGCGCAGGACGTGCTCGAGGCCGACCCGAGCGACAAGCTGCTCTACACCGTCAGCTCGCCGCCGGGCCAGTTCATCCTGGGCAACCGCAACCTGCCCAGTCCGCCGGCGATGCCGGCCAGCCCGCCGCTGGGCCAGGCCCAGTTCTACGACGGCGAGATCGAGTCCGACGGCGCCCGCGCCGTCTCGCCGGTGCGGGTGGCCGCGCTGTACCTGCAGTTCGGCGAGAACCCCCGCGCCCAGCAGACCATGCTGGTGCAGGTGGCGCGCTCCAGCGCCAACCGCGAGCTGCTCGCGCGCCGGCTGCTGATCGACACGATGCTGCCGCTGTCGGTCCTGATCGTGCTGATGAGCATGATCGTGTGGGCCGGCGTCGGAGCGGGCCTGGCGCCGATCGCGCGGCTGCGCCGGCTGGTCGAGGGCCGCAAGCCCAACGACCTGCGGCCCATCGAGCTCGATGCCGCGCCGCAGGAACTGCGCTCGCTCGCGCAGGCCATCAACGATCTGCTCGAGGCCGTCAGCCACAACGTCGAGGCCCAGCGCCGCTTCATCAGCGACGCCGCCCATCAATTGCGCACGCCGCTGGCGGGCCTCAAGAGCCAGAGCGAACTCGCCCTCGCCGAGGCGCCGCCCGGTCCGCTGACGATGCGGCTGGCGCGCGTGCATGAAGGCGCCTCCCGCAGCGCGCATCTGGTGAACCAGCTGCTCGCGCTCGCGCGCACCGAGCCGGAGTCGCTGCAACGCCAGACGCCGGTGCGCTTCGACCTGGGCCGCCTGGCCCGCGAGGTCACCGCCGAGCTGGTGCCGCGCGCGCTGCAGCAGAACGTGGACCTGGGCTACGACGGGCCAGACAGCGATCCGGAGTGCACCTCTCCGTCGCAGCTCGACGATCGGCATGGCGCGGGGCCGGAGACCGACGACGGCGACGGCGCGCCCGGGCGGCCGGTGGCGGTCGTCGGCATCCCGCTGCTGCTGCGCGAGGCGCTGGTCAACCTGATCGACAACGCGCTGCGCTACGCCGGCCGCGGCGCGCGGGTGACGGTGCAGGTGCACGAGGCGGGCGACCACGCGGAACTCGTCGTCACCGACAACGGCCCGGGCGTCCCCGAGGCCCTGCGCGAGCAGGTCTTCGAGCGCTTCTTCCGCGCCACCCACGAGGGCAATGGCTGCGGCCTGGGCCTGGCGATCGTCAAGGAGATCGTCGAGCGCCACGGCGGCCGCATCGGGCTGTCCACCGCCCGGCCGCGCGGACTGTGCGTCTCGATCCAGCTGCCCCTCGCGGCCTGAGGGCCACGGCAGGCGCAGTGGCCGTTCGGCCGCTCGGCCGCGCCGCGATCCGCCCCCACGCACCAGCCCGGCCCCGCCGAGCGCTGTTCGCCCGCCTACACGGATTTCACGCACCACGGCGCTAGTGGTAAGCACCAATATAGTTTCATTAATGGAAAATTAAAGTTCAGCTCGCATGCCAGAAAGATAAACGTCCGATTAACGGAGCACGCCCGGAGCGCCGTTCCTCGGACCCACACCGGAGACTGAACATGACCTGCACCCCGCGCGCCGCGCGCATCCCTGGCGTTCGCGCCACGCTCTCCACCGCCGCCGGCCTGCTGCTG
>NZ_VOSR01000825.1:0-702 GCF_007997345.1 Mitsuaria sp. TWR114 | reverse complement strand
GATCGAACCTGCTGCCCTCCGACCTGCCGATGCCGCCGGTCTACAGCAAGGTCAATCCGGCCGACGCGCCGGTGATGACGATCGCGGTGACCTCGCCCTCGCTGCCGGTCATCAAGGTGCATGACCTGGTGGAGAACCGCCTCGCGCCCAAGCTGTCGCAGGTCGACGGCGTGGGCCTGGTGAGCATCGCCGGCGGCCGCCGGCCCGCCGTGCGCATCCAGGCCAACCCGAGGCACGCTGGCCGCGCTGGGCCTGTCGCTGGACGACGTGCGCAGCGCCATCGCCTCGGCCAACGTCAACCAGGCCAAGGGCAGCTTCGACGGCGCGCAGCGCGCCTCCACCATCGACGCCAATGACCAGCTGCGCTCCGCCGCCGAGTACCAGAACCTGATCATTGCCTGGAAGAACGGCAACCCGCTGCGGCTCAGCGATGTCGCCCAGATCGTCGACGACGCCGAGAACCTGCGTCTGGCGGCCTGGGCCGACACGACGCCGGGCGTCATCCTGAACGTGCAGCGCCAGCCCGGCGCCAACGTGATCCAGACGGTGGACCGGGTGAAGGCGCTGTGCCCAAGCTGCAGGGCACGCTGCCGGCGTCCGTCGACGTGCAGATCCTGGCCGACCGCACCACCACGATCCGCGCCTCGGTCGACGACACCGAGATCGAGTTGCTGCTCGCCATCGCGCTGGTGGTGGCGGTGA
>NZ_VOSR01000824.1:0-1177 GCF_007997345.1 Mitsuaria sp. TWR114 | reverse complement strand
GCCCAGCAGCAGCAGCGGCAGCACCACCAGCAGCGCGAGCCGGCGGATCGAGATCGCCGACGTCGCCGGCCGCGCCTCCATCGCGCGAGTCCATACCGCCAAGTGGCCCCCCACGGCATCGCCAAAAGGAACGCCGGCCCGAGATGGAACCGGCGCGGCCGATGCTAGGTCAAGGGGCGGGGCGGGACAACCTTGGACCTAGGGGCGGCGTTGTCCCGTCCGCGTCAGATCACGGCGCTCTGGACATAGAGCTCGAACTGGAAGTGGGCCGGGAGGCTCTGGTTGCCGGCCAGGTCCACCTGCTGGACGAAGACCTCGACCTGGCCCGCCGTGCCGGCCGGCAGCCCCATGTCCGCGGTGGTGATCGTGTGGCCCTTGCCGCCCTGGTAGTACTCCTTGCCGTTGACGGTGACCTTCAGCCACCACTCCGCGTTGGGCTCGAGCTTGCCCAGGCGCAAGGTGCCGTCGGAGGTGATCCTGTCGTTGTTCCAGTAGCCGGTGTCGTTGACCAGCTGCACCGTCGGCGCGACGGGCTTGACGGTGTCCAGCGTGAACGACCGCTCGGTGATCGTCACGTTGCCGGCCAGGTCCTGCTGACGGACCTGCAGCGTGTGCGCCCCGTCCTTCAGCCCCGCGGTGCTGACGCTGCGCCCATGGTCGGCACTGGTCAGCCAGGACTGGCCGTCCCAGCTGTAGGCCCAGCCGTCCAGGGCCGCCACGTCGATGGTCCCGTGCTTCATGTGCGGAGCGGTGGTGAACGGGCCGTCGATCGGGGGGTCGACCGGCAGCCGGATCAGCGCGCCCTTCGGCGGGGTGAGGTCCACGTTCACGGTGACGCGACTCGCCTCGCTCGCGTTGCCCGCCAGGTCGACCTGGCGCAGCCAGATCTGCTGCTCGCCCTCCTGGCCGACCTCGGCGCCGCGCAGCCCGCCGCCGGTGCCGGGCCGCCAGATCGTGCCGTCGAGGCTGTACTGCCAGTGCGAGTCGCGGTCCAGGCGGCCGACATGGATGTCGCCGTCGCGGCCCAGCCAGCCATTGGCCGGCGCCGAGGGCGCCAACGCCGCCGGCGCCTGCGTGTCGAGCTCGAACGACAGCCGGCTCGAGACGCTGCGGTGGCCCTGCGCATCGAACTGCTCGACGATCAGGTCCTTGCGGCCGTCCGCGCCGAAGGCGGCGG
>NZ_VOSR01000823.1:0-671 GCF_007997345.1 Mitsuaria sp. TWR114 | reverse complement strand
GGGGGCGCGGCCGCGGCCAGCCTCCACGCCGACCTCGACGGGCGGCTGTGGATGGGCACCGACCAGGGGGTCTTCATCCGCTCTACCGGGGGCGACTGGTCGCGGCTGGATCGCCGCACCGGCCTGGTCTGGAACGATGTGACGCCGGCTTTCCTGGCCGACGCCGACGGCAGCATCTGGATCGGCACCGGCGCGGGTTGACGCACCTGCTGCCGGGGAACACGCAAGCGCCATTGCCCGCGCTGCGGCTGGAGGACATGGTGTTCGGCAGCACGAGCACCCGGGTGCCGCCGTTGGAGCCGGTGCCGTGGCGGGACCGCACGCTGCGCATCGCGGTGGGGACGGCCGGCTTCTCCCGGGCGCGTTCGCTGCGGATCGAATACCGCCTTGGCGCGGAGTCGCCCTGGCGGACCTCGCAGAGCGCCGTGATCGACCTGGGCGCGCTCGAGTCCGGCGAGCACACGCTGGAGGTGCGCGCCGGCGGGCTGACGAGCGTGGAAGCACCGGGGCCGGTGATGCGCCTTGCGTTCGACGTGCTTCCTCCCTGGTGGAACTCGCGCGAGGCACGCGCCGCGGCCGCCGTGTCCTTGATGCTGCTGTGGTGGCTGTCCATCCGATGGTCGCGCCGGCGCGACCGCGAGCGGCAACGGCAACTGGAAGCCGCCGTCGCG
>NZ_VOSR01000822.1:0-781 GCF_007997345.1 Mitsuaria sp. TWR114 | reverse complement strand
GCGCTTGGCCTCGTCGTAGCGGAAGGTGGGGAAGCTCACGCTCATGCCGGCGATGGGCTGGCCCAGCCGGTCGAAGATCGGCACGCCCAGGCAGCGGATGTGGTCGTCGAATTCCTCGCGGTCCTCGCCGAAGCCCTGCGCCTTCACCCGCTCCAGCTCGGCCTGGAAGGCGGCCGGCTCGGTGATCGTCTTGTCGCGGAAGCGCTGGAACTCCGCGCCGGCCAGCACGCGCGCGCGGCGCTCCGGATGCTCCCAGGCCATCAGCACCTTGCCGATCGCGGTGCAGTGCAACGGCGCGCGGCGACCGATGCGCGAGTACATGCCCAGCATGTGCCGGGAGTCGACCTTGTGGACGTAGATGATCTCGCTGTCGATCAGCGTGCCCAGGTGGACCGTCTCGCCGGTGGCGTCGGCCAGCATCTGCATGTGGTGCTTGGACAGGTCGACCAGGTCCGGATACTGCAACGCCTTGGCGCCGATCTCGAAGACCTTCATCGCCAGGCCGTAGCGCTCGCTGTCGGACTCCTGGTGCACGTAGCCCAGGGTCTTCATCGTCTGCAGGAAGCGGTAGACCGTGGCCTTGGGCATGGCCAGCCGCACCGAGAGCTCCGAGATGCCGGTGTCGCTGCGTTCCGACAGGGCCTGCAGGATGGCAAAGACCTTGAGCACCGCGGCCACCGACTCGGGCTGCTGCTTGCCATCGTTCAGATCGTCATCCATGCGCAACGTGTTCCTGGAAAGGGAAGATTTCACCACAGCCGGCCGGTGCCCGCGCCCGCGC
>NZ_VOSR01000821.1:0-3048 GCF_007997345.1 Mitsuaria sp. TWR114 | reverse complement strand
GCCGCCGCGAGCGGCGGCATCACCTCGGCCATCTCGAGGTTGTGCCCATGCACGTGGGCGCCGGGCTCGATCGGCGCGCTGGCCAGGCCGATGGGCTGGCCGTACTTGAGCACCAGCTCGCCGCGCCCGATCGCGCGCAGCGCGACCTTGTGCCCGGCCTCGATCGGTGCCAGCACTTGCAGCGTGGGCCCGTGGGAGCGGGCGATGCGTGCGCCGGCGGGCAGCGCGAACCGCGCGACCGCGATGTTGTCGTCCGGATGCAGGACGATCAGCGACGAGGCCGACAGGGCGCCCGGATCCGCGGCGGCGTCTTCGCCCGGCGATTCAGTCGACATGGAACACCTGCTCCATCGCGGCCCAGTGCTCGCCCTCGGCCCGGCTGTCCAGCGGCCGCTGGCAGGGGCCGCAGAAGGTCCACCAGCGCTGGGTCTCGGGGTCCGCGGCGATGGCGGCCATGTCGGCCGCATAGTCGCTGCCGTGGTACTCCCAGTAACCGAACAGCAGGTTCTCCGGCTCGCGCAGGAAGATGCTGTAGTTGCGCACGTTCGACGCCGCCAGCCGGGCCAGCACCGCCGGCCAGACGGCCGCGTGCAGGCGCTTGTATTCGGCGATGTGCTCCGGCGCGATGCCGATCACCATGCCCATGCGTTCCATGTCCTGCTCCTTGATCACGAGGTCCTGAGGGCGGTCCGCAGCCGCGACTGGGACAGCGCCGGCACATGCCGCCGCGCCAGCTCGACCACCGGCAGCAGGCGGCGGGCCTTCTTGCTCGCGTGGTTCTGCGCGATGTCGGCGAGCCGGTGCTCGAGGAAGGGGTTGAGCAAGCGGTCGCGCAGGCCGTCCAGGTAGACGAGCGCCTCCTCGCCTTGCCCGAGCGCGGCCAGCACCGGCAGCACCTCCTCCTGCCAGGTGTCCTCGAGCGGCTGGCGCAGCGCGGGGTCTTCCATGGCCTGCCGCACCGTCATGTCCGGCGCCCGGTCGAGGACGCGCCAGAGCTCCGCCAGCATCGTGTGGCCCAGGTTCAGCAGGAACAGCTTGAGCCGTTCATGGCGCGCGAGGTCCTCGGTCACGATGAGCGCCGGGTGCCGGCACGGCAGCTGCAGGCCCGGCTGGGCCTGCACGGCCCACAGCGCATAGGGCTCGGCCACCGCGCCGACCGGCTCCAGCGCCTGGGCCACGATGCGGTCGACCAGCGAGCTGGCCCAGACGACGTGGCCGAGCAGCCAGTCGATGAAGGCCGGCGGGCAGTGCCAGGACCGCGCCAGGGCCACCACCAGGTCGCCCAGGACGGCGCCGTTGCGCGAGACCAGCTCGCAGGGCAGCAGCGTCAGCCCGGCGTCCGGGGCCGCCTGCCAGCGGTCGTGCAGCAGCACCAGCAGCCGGGCCGGGAAGGCCTCGGGCGCGGGCGCCGCGTCGGCCAGCAGCGCCGGGCCGTCGCGCAGCGACAGCGCCCAGCCCTCGTCGCCGGTGTTGGACACGATCACTCGCACCGGTCCGCGCACGCGCTCGCGCACCGCGGGCCAGTCGGCGGCGGCATGCAGGGCCTCGCGCACCGAGCGGCAGATCCGTTGCGTCTCCACCGGGATGCCGCCGACCAGACCGCGCAGCACGACGGGAAACCCCTGCGCGCGTGCCAGTTCCCGCGCGCGGCGGGTGCTGGCCGGATGGTCGGTGCTCTGCACCACGGTGATGCCGCCCAGCGCGTCGCCGGTCTCCGCCGCCTCGCTGACGAGCAGGTCCACATGGGCCTGCAGGAAGCGCCCGGTGCCGAATTGAAGGATCGGCGGCGCACCGTCCAGGCCAGGGCTCAGCATTCGACCAGCGCCTTGATCACGCCTTGCCCGGGATCGAGCAGGTCGGGGAAGCGCGCCGGCAGGTCGCCCAGCGCCAGGCGATGCGTCGCCAGCGCGGCATGCGGCACCTGGCCCGCGCGCATCGCGGCGATCACGGTGTCGAAGTCCTCCATCGTGGCGTTGCGGCTGCTGAGCAGCGTGGCCTCGCGCTTGTGGAACTCCGGATCGGAGAAGCGGATGTCGCCCTGCACGATGGACAGCAGCACGTAGCGGCCGCCATGCGCGATGAAACGGAAGCCGCGCTCCATCGCCTGCGGATTGCCGGTGGCGTCGAACACCACGTCGAAGAACTCGCCGTCGGTCAGCCGCGCGAGTTCGGCCTCGTCGCCGTCGCCCAGCGTCACCGCGGCCGCGATGCCGGCGTGGGCGCGCGCGACCTCGAGCCGGTCCCGCCGGCTGTCCAGCGCCACCACGGTGGCGCCGCGCAGGGCGGCGAACAGCATCGCGCCCAGCCCGATCGGACCGGCCCCCACCACCAGCACGCGCTGCCCGGCGCCGACCTCGCCGCGACGCACCGCGTGCGCCCCGACGGCCAGGAACTCCACCATCGCGGCCTGGTCCAGCGTGAGGCCGTCCGCCTTGCCGACGAAGCGGCGGGGCAGGCAGAGGTACTCGGTGAAGGCGCCGTCTCGATGCACGCCCAGCACCTGCATCTGCACGCAGCAGTTGGACTTGCCCTGGCGGCAGGCCCGGCAGCGGCCGCAGGACAGGTAGGGCATCGCATACACGGTGTCGCCGGGCTGCAGGCCGCTGTCGGGATCCGCCTCCTCGACCACGCCGGACAGTTCATGCCCCATGACCCGCGGGTAGGCGAGGTAGGGCTGGTGGCCGGTGAAGATGTGGAGATCGGTCCCGCACACGCCCACGCGGCGGACGCGCAGCAGCACCTCGCCGGTTTGGCGTTGCGGCTTGGGACGATGGTGGACGGCAAGGGTGCCCGGGGATTCGCAGAGGACGGTCAGCATGGCGTGAGGCGGTAGAGGGCGGCGGCATTGCCGCCAAACAGGGCATCCAGGTCGGCGGCGGCCGGTGCGGGGTGGAGCTGGCTGGCCAGGCGCTGCGCCTGATGCCACCAGGGCGCGTAGTCCGCGGCCAGGCGCAGCACGGGCCAGTCGCTGCCCCACAGCAGCCGGCGCGGACCGAAGAGCTCCCACAGCGTTTGCACGTAGGGCCGCAGCGCCGCGTCGTCGAGGCG
>NZ_VOSR01000820.1:0-2348 GCF_007997345.1 Mitsuaria sp. TWR114 | reverse complement strand
CAGGATCATGCCGACGACGACCGGCGCGGTCGGGAAGTCGAAGCGCCGCATCACCACGCCCATCGCGCCGATGGCCAGCATCAGGTACAGGTCGAAGGCGCTCTGGCGCATGCCGTACACGCCCACGGTCGCGAAGATCAGGATGCCGGCGTACAGCGGCGCGCGCGGGATGCGCAGCAGCTTCACCCACAGGCCCACCAGCGGCAGGTTCAGCACCAGCAGCATCACGTTGCCGATGTACAGCGACGCGATCAGCGCCCACACCAGCGCCGACGAGGTGGTGAACAGCTGCGGCCCGGCCTGGATGCCGTAGTTCTGCAGCGCCGACAGCAGGATGGCCGCCGTCACCGAGGTCGGGATGCCCAGCGTCAGCAGCGGCACCAGCGTGCCGGTCACCGCCGCGTTGTTGGCCGCCTCGGGCCCGGCCACGCCTTCGATCGCGCCGGTGGTGCCGAACTCCTCCTTGTGCTTGGACAGCTTGCGCTCGGTCGCGTAGCTCAGGAAGGTCGGGATCTCGGTGCCGCCGGCCGGGATGACGCCGAACGGGAAACCCAGCCCGGTGCCGCGGATCCAGGCCGGGATCGAGCGCTTCCACTCCAGGCGCGTCATGTGCACGCGACCCATGGTGTTCATCATCAGGTTGCTGCGGCCCTCGTAGAGCGCGACGTAGAGCGTCTCGCCCACCGCGAACAGGCCGACCGCGACCAGCACCGTCTCGATGCCGTCCAGGAACTCGGGCACGCCGGCGGTGTAGCGGATCTGGCCGGTGATCTGGTCCTGGCCGACCAGGCCCATCGCCAGCCCGATGAACAGCGCCGTCATGCCGCGCAGCGTGCTCTGCCCCAGCACCGCGCTGACGGTGGTGAAGGCCAGCAGCATCAGGCAGAAGTACTCGGGCGGGCCCAGCGTCACGGCGAAGTCCGCCAGCACCGGCGCGAACAGCGTGACCAGCACGGTGGCGATGGTGCCGGCGAAGAACGAACCGATCGCCGCGGTGGCCAGCGCCGCGCCGGCGCGGCCGTGGCGGGCCATCTTGAAGCCCTCCAGCGCGGTCACCATGGTGCCGGTCTCGCCGGGGGTGTTGAGCAGGATGGAGGTCGTCGAGCCGCCGTACATCGCGCCGTAGTAGATGCCGGCGAAGAAGATCATCGACGCGGTCGGGTCGACCTGCGCGGTGATGGGCAGCAGCATCGCCACGGTCACGGCCGGGCCGAGGCCGGGCAGCACGCCGATGGCGGTGCCCAGCGCGCAGCCGATGAAGGCCCACATCAGGTTCGCGCCCGAGGCGGCCGTGGCGAAGCCGCCCATCAGGTGGGTCCAGAGGTCTTGCATGTCAGGACTCCAGGAGGCTCAGAGCCAGCCGCCGGCGGTGAGGGCCGGCAGGTTGAGGGCGAGCAGCTTGTTGAAGAGCCAGAACACCGGCGCGGCGATCAGCAGCCCGGTGACGACGTCGATGAGGAGCTGGCGCGCGCCGCCGTGGCCCTTGCCCTCGGCGCGGCGCAGGCCGCGCACGGCCAGTACGAAGCACAGCGTGCAGGCGAGCACGAAGCCGATCGTGGTGATCAGCGCCGCGTTGGCGATGACCGCGCCGGCGACCCAGGCGGCCGACACCCAGTCGGCGCGCGGTGCGCCCGAGGGCGGCTCCATCTGGCGGAAGCCGCCGGTGCGGGACTCCCACACCAGCCAGGCGCCGCAGACGATCAGCACCACCGCGACGAACCACGGCAGCGCGTTGGGACCGACGCCGCCGTAACCGGCGTCACCGGGGATGGCGGCGGCGCCGATGGCCATCACCGCGCCGACGACGACCGCGCCCACGCCGACCAGGGTCTGGTACAGCGGATGCGGGGTGGTGTCGACGACATCCGGCGCCGAGGGCGCCGCGCCGGGCACGGTGGCGGTCGGGTGGCCGGCCACGGCCTTGGAGGAGGAATCGGACATGGCGGGCCTCCCGGGATCAGACCATGCCGGACTTGTGCATGATCGCGCGCAGCGACGCGAACTCGGCGTCGACGAAGTCCTCGAAGGCCTTGCCGGTCAGGACGGCCGGCGTCCAGCCGTTCTTCTCCAGCGCCTCGGTCCAGGCCTTGGACTTGGTCGCCTTGACGACCATGTCGATCAGCACCTGACGCTGCTGCGGCGTGATGCCGGGCGCGCCGTAGACGCCGCGCCAGTTGCCGATCTCGACGTTGTAGCCGAGCTCCTTCATCGTCGGGATGTCCAGGCCCTTGATGCGCTGCGGCGCGGTGATCGCGATCGGGCGCATCTTGCCGCTCTCGATGTAGGGCTGGAACTCGCTGTAGCCGCTGCCGCCGATGGAGACGTTGCCGCCCAGGATCGCGGCCACC
>NZ_VOSR01000082.1:0-7730 GCF_007997345.1 Mitsuaria sp. TWR114 | reverse complement strand
GGCTGAACAGCGTCTGCAGCAGCAGGTGGCCCTTGGCCGGGCCGGTGATGTCCATCGTCGTGGCCGAGGTCACGCGGCGGTTGTAGCGCGAGCCGCGCACCATCGTCGTGTTGGCGCCGTCGCGCTTGACCTCGACGACGCTGACGCCGTGCGCGTAGATCTCCTTCTCGACCTCGGTGGCGTTGCGCGTGGCGCCCGCGGCGCGGCCGGCGGGGTGCAGGCCGTAGGGCGCGACGACGTACTCGTGGTTCACCGCCAGCAGGCCGCGGTCCGAGCGCTTGGCGTCGAAGGCGCCGGCGTCGCTCATGCCGAACCAGTACATGCCGTCGTGGCCGTCACCGATGCGGCGGTTGTAGGAGTCGGCGGCCTCGGAGCCGTCGTCCTTCCAGGACTCGTCGCCGAAGTGCATCGGATCGCCCAGCGCGTGCAGGATGCTGACGTTGTAGCCCTCGGGCACCGTCACCAGGTCGTTCTTGTTCTTGGCGACCGCGGTGAAGCCGATCTTCAGCGCGGCCGGAGCGGGTGCCGGGGCGGGCGCAGGAGCCGGGGTGCTGTCATCGTCGCTGCCGCAGGCGCTCAGGAGCGAGCCGCCAAGCAGCGCCGCCGCGGTGGTGCTGATGCCACCCTTCAGGGCGACGCGGCGCGACAGGCGCGCGGCGAGGATGTCCTCGAAATGGGGATTGGCGGACGGGTTGAGGACGGCATCCTCGTCGTACTCGTTGACGTCGGACTGGCTGGCCACGAGGTCGTGCTGCTTGCTCATTCTTGAAGGCTCCGCTGCAAATGAAAAGGCGGGCGGATTCTGCGAAGAGCAAGTGACGATGCTGTGAAATCGTCGTGAGGACGCTGTCCGGGGGAAGGCGCGGGCGCAGGGCGCCCGGCGGGGGGTCAGCCGGGCGTGCCCGGGGTACCGGGAGACTCCGGCAGGTCGCGGGGCGCGCCGAACATGAAGCAGTCGATGAACACGAAATACATGGAGCAGAACTGGGCCGTGGCCAGCGCCATCACCAGCGGCACCGCCAGCACCTGCGCCAGGCCGGGCTGTCCCAGCAGCACGGCGAACAGGGTCAGCACGATCAGGCCGGCGAAGCTCAGGCCGATCCAGGCCACGCCGAACAGCGCATAGGCGCCCTTGTTGCGCCACAGGCCCAGCACCGACGAGAACAGCGACTGCATCACGCCCTGGCCGCCCCAGTGGATCAGCGCCGGGGCCAGGGTGAAGGGCACCAGCACCGCCATCAGCAGGACCATGCGCAGCAGCCCGCCGAAGAAGAGCATCGGATTGGCGGCCATGGCGGCCTCGATCGCGGCGTCGCTCTGGCCGCTCTGGCGCATCTCGAGCAGCGTCAGCAGCGCGCCGCCGTCCACCAGCAGCGACAGCGCGCCGGCGGCCATCAGGGACAGCGCGCAGGCCAGGCCCAGCAGCAGCTGGGCGCGGCGCCGCTCGGGCGTGAGCCGCAGCGGCTGCAGGAACACCGAGGCGGTGGGCGTCTGCGCCTGCAGCACCTGGTGGGCGGCCAGCATGAAGCCCAGCGACATCAGCGGCAGCGAGCCCGCCGACAGCACCTGCCCGATCAGCGGCACGAAGTTGATGGCGATGTTGAACAGCGCGAACAGGCCGAACAGGCCGATCAGCGCGATCGGCTTGCGCTGCAGCACCTTCAGTCCATGGCGCACCCACAGCAGGCCGTTGCGCGGCGGGACCGATTGGAGGTGCAGGATCATGGGAGGGACTCCAGCGCATGCCACGGCTTGGCGATGCGCTCGCGCAGGACGCGCTCGAAATGGGTGGGATCGTGGGGCTTGAGCAGGCTGGCCTCGCGGGGCAAATGGAAGTCCCACAGGCGGGAGATCCAGAAGCGCAGCGCGGCGGCGCGCAGCAGGCCCGGCAGCAGGCGGTGCTCGGCGCCGCTCAGCCGGCGCACCGACTCGTAGGCCTTGACGAAGGCGGTGGCGCGCTGCTCGTCCAGGCGGCCGCTGTCCAGGTCGATGCACCAGTCGTTCAGGCAGACGCACAGGTCGAACAGGAAGCTGTCGACGCCGGCGAAGTAGAAGTCGAAGAAGCCGCTGAGCATCTCCCGGCCGGGCAGGCCGTCGAACATGACGTTGTCGCGGAACAGGTCGGCATGGATGGGGCCGCGCGGCAGCGCCGCGGCGCTGGGCGCGAGCTGTTCCTGGAAGGCGAGCTCGGCCTTGAGCAGCGCGGCCTGGTCCGGCGCCAGGTGCGGCAGCACCAGCGGCACGGTCTCGCGCCACCAGGGCAGGCCGCGCAGGTTGTCCTGGTGCAGCGGGAAATCCTGGCCGGCCAGGTGCATCCGGGCCAGGCCAGCGCCGACCTGCTCGCAGTGGAACTGGTCCGGCGCGAGCTGGTGGCCGCCGCGCAGCTTGTCCACGACCGCGGCCGGCTTGCCGGCGATCGTGTGCAGGATGCGGTCCTGCGCGTCGGGCTGCGGCGCGGGCACCGGCACCCCCTTGCGCGCCAGGTGCCGCATCAGCTCCAGGTAGAAGGGCAACTGCTCGAAGCTCAGGCGCTCGAAGATCGTCAGCACGTACTCGTGCGACTCGCCACCGCGAACCGTGGTGACGAAGTAGTTGGTGTTCTCGATGCCGGCGGTGATGCCCTTGAGCGCCTGCAGCTCGCCCAGGGCCAGGGTGTCCAGCAGCGCTTGCGCCTGCTCGGTCGAGACGTCGGTGAATACGGCCATGAAGGGGGAAAGGGAACGGACCGGGGGCCGACCCGAGCGGGTCGCGCCGGGGTGGTCAGAAATTGAAGAGGCGCCAGACCCGCGAGCCCGCGTTGCCGCGGTCGGCGCCCTGGCGGGTGGGGATGTCGCGACCGCCGTCGCCGAGCAGGATCTCGTACTCGGGCGCCTTGCTGTCCTTGTTCTTGACCACGACCTTTTGGGTCAGGCCCCGCACCCGGGTCTCCTCGATGCGGACCTTGTCGTCCTCGTTGACGAGCTGCTCGACCTTCACCTCGGGCACGTCGCGGAACTTCACCGTTTCGGCGGGCGCCGGGGCCGGGGGCGGCGCGTCGGCCGCGTGGACCTGGAGCGCGGTGGCGGCCAGGAGGGCGAACAGGGCGGCGAGGCGGGTGGTTTTCATGGTGGCGCCGATTCTATGCCCGCCTCCTCGAAAACCCTGTTCCCCTGGGCGAGGGACCGCGTCAGGCGCAGGCTGCTGACACGGCGGATGGCGCGCGCCTGCAACAATGGCGGGATGAGCAAACCTCTGATGCTGCTGGTCGACGGTTCCAGCTACCTCTATCGCGCCTATCACGCCATGCCCGACCTGCGCGGTCCCGAGGGCCAGCCCACCGGCGCCATCCACGGCATGGTGGCGATGCTGAAGAAGCTGCGCGACGACTACGGCGCCGAGCACGCTGCCTGCGTCTTCGACGCCTCCGGCCCGACCTTCCGCGACGAGTGGTACCCCGAGTACAAGGCCCAGCGCGCCCCGATGCCCGACGACCTGCGGGCGCAGATCGACCCGATCCATGAAGTGGTGAAGCTGCTGGGCTGGCCGGTGTTGACCGTGCCCGGCATCGAGGCGGACGACTGCATCGGCACGCTGTCGCGGGTGGCGGCGCAGGCGGGGCACCAGGTGGTGATCTCCACCGGCGACAAGGACCTGGCGCAGCTGGTGACGCCGGATGTCTCGCTGATCAACACGATGAGCAACGAGAAGCTGGACGAGGCCGGCGTGGTGGCCAAGTTCGGCGTCCCGCCGGACCGGATCATCGACTACCTGACGCTGATGGGCGACACGGTCGACAACGTGCCCGGCGTCGAGAAGGTCGGCCCCAAGACCGCGGCCAAGTGGATCGGCGAGCATGGCTCGCTGGACGGCGTCATCGCCAACGCCGACAAGATCAAGGGCGTGGCCGGCGACAACCTGCGCAAGGCGCTGGACTGGCTGCCGATGGGCCGCAAGCTGGTGACCGTCAAGGTCGATTGCGACCTGTGCCTGCACGTGACCGGCTGGCCGGCGCTGGAGGCGCTCGCCTTCAACCCGGTCGACGAGGCGGGCCTGCTGGAGTTCTACGCGCGCAACGGCTTCAAGACCTGGAAGCGCGACCTGGAAGCCCGTCTCGGCGGCGAGGCGCCCAAGCGCGTCGCGCCCGAGGCGGACCTCGGCGGCGCGACTGCGCCCGACGCCTTCGCGCAGCATGCTCATCCCGCGATCCCCGTGGACAAGCGCTACGAGACCATCGTCGACCTGTCGCGCCTGGACGCCTGGATCGAGCAGCTGAACGCGGCGGAGCTGGCCGCTTTCGACACCGAGACCGATTCGCTCGACCCGATGCAGGCGCGCATCGTCGGCATCAGCTTCAGCGTCAAGCCGGGCGAGGCGGCCTACATCCCGCTGCGCCACGAAGGCCCCGACGCGCCCGAGCAGCTGCCGATGGACGAGGTGCTGGCGCGGCTCAAGCCGTGGTTCGAGGATCCGCTGAAGAAGAAGGTCGCCCAGAACGTCAAGTACGACACCCACGTGCTGGCCAACCACGGCATCGCCGTGCAGGGCACGGCCTACGACACGATGCTCGAGAGCTATGTGCTGGAGGCGCATCGCAGCCACGGCCTGGAGGCGCTGGCCGACCGCGTGCTGGGTCGCAAAGGGCTGAGCTACGAGGACCTGTGCGGCAAGGGCGCGCACCAGATCCCGTTCGCGCAGGTCGAGGTGGCGAAGGCGTCGGAGTACTCCTGCGAGGACTCGAGATGTGCCTGCACGTGCATCAGACGCTGCTGCCGCGGCTGGAGGCGGACGCGGGGCTGAAGTTCATCTACGAGCAGGTGGAGATGCCGGTGTCGGCGCTGCTGGCGCGCATCGAGCGCACCGGCGTGCTGATCGACGCCGCCAAGCTGCAGGCGCAGAGCGCGACCTGGGCCAGCGCATGGTGGCCGCCGAGCAGGCGGCCTACGAGATCGCCGGCCAGCCCTTCAACATCGGCTCGCCCAAGCAGATCGGCGAGATCCTGTTCAACCGCCTGGGCCTGCCGGTGGTCAAGCGCACCGCCACCGGCGCGCCGTCCACCGACGAGGAGGTGCTGGAGAAGCTGTCGGCCGACTTCCCGCTGCCGGCCAAGATCCTCGAGTACCGCGCGCTGTCCAAGCTCAAGAGCACCTACACCGACAAGCTGCCGCTGATGGTCAACGCGAAGACGGGGCGGGTGCACACGACCTACTCGCAGGCAGTGGCGGTGACGGGGCGGCTGTCGAGCAACGAGCCCAACCTGCAGAACATTCCGATCCGCACGGCCGATGGGCGGCGCGTGCGGGAGGCCTTCATCGCGCCGCCGGGCCATGTGATCGTGTCGGCGGACTACTCGCAGATCGAGCTGCGGATCATGGCGCACATGAGCGAGGACCCCGGCCTGCTCAAGGCTTTCCAGGAGGGCCAGGACGTGCACCGGGCGACGGCGGCGGAGGTCTTCGGCGGCGGTCTGGACGGGGTCACGCCGGAGCAGCGCCGTTATGCCAAGACGATCAATTTCGGCCTGATCTACGGCATGGGCGCCTTCGGGCTGGCGCAATCGCTGGGCATCGAGCAGAAGGCGGCGAAGGATTACATCGACCGCTACTTCACCCGTTTCGCCGGCGTGCGCCAGTACATGGACGACACCAAGCAATTCGCCAAGGCGAAGGGCTATGTGGAGACGGTCTTCGGTCGCCGGCTGTGGCTGCCGGAGATCAATTCGGGCAACGGACCGCGGCGCAGCGGCGCCGAGCGCCAGGCCATCAACGCGCCGATGCAGGGCACGGCGGCTGACTTGATCAAGCTGGCGATGATCGCGGTGCAGCAGGCGCTGGACGAGCAGGGGAAGAAGACGCGCATCGTGATGCAGGTGCATGACGAGCTGGTCTTCGAGGTGCCGAACGAGGAGCTGGACTGGGTGAAGTCCGAGGTGCCGACGCTGATGGCTGGCGTTGCCGCGCTGAAGGTGCCGCTGCTGGCCGAAGTGGGTGTCGGCGCCAACTGGGACGAGGCGCACTGACGGGGAGCGCTGACGACGCGCCCTGCCGACGCAGGGGGTGGCGACTCGGTGCATCGCGGGTTGCGGAACAGGCCCGAGGCCGTTGGTGCTGCGAGCTTCCAGAACTGACTGGGGCGCCGTCTGTCCGAGCAAAGCGAACCGCAGGTGAGCGGAGCGAGTTGGCGCCCTGCGAGCGGCGCCGACGGCCTCGGGCCTGTTCCGCAAGCCGTCGCTCATCAGCCTCCCCTAAGCGCTCAGCCGAAAGGGAGCGGTTAGCATCCACCCCCTATGAATTGGCCCTATGAGTTGCAGATCGGCTGGCGCTACACGCGAGCTGGGCGAGGGGGGCGCCGCAACCGCTTCATCTCCTTCATTTCTGGCGTGTCGATGTTTGGCATCGCGCTGGGTGTTGCTGCGTTGATCATCGTGCTCTCGGTGATGAACGGCTTCCAGAAGGAGGTGCGTTCGCGGATGTTGTCGGTGATCGCGCACGTGGAGTTGCTGAACGACAGCGGCGAGGGTTTGCCGGACTGGCGCGCCGTCGCCGATGCGGCGAAGAAGAATCCCGAGGTGGTTGCCGCCGCGCCGTTCGTCGCGGGCCAGGCGTTGATTGCGCGCGGTTCCGACATGCGCGGGACGATCGTGCGTGGCATCGACCCGGCCTTCGAGCCGGGGGTGACGCCGATCGCGGCGGAGCTGGCGAAGGAGGGTTTGCTGGCGCGCCTGGTGCCTGGCCAGTGGAACGTGATCCTGGGCGTGGAACTCGCGCGTCAATTGGGCGTGCAGCGGGGCGACAAGATCACGCTGGCGATTCCTTCGGGCCAGGTGACGCCGCTGGGCGTGCAGCCGACGCTGCGCCAGTTCACGCTGGTGGGTGTCTTCGAGGCCGGGCACTACGAATACGACAGCGGCCTGGCGCTGATCCACGTGGCCGATGCCGCCAAGGTCTTCCGCACCGGCACGCCGAGCGGCGTGCAGCTGAAGCTGCGCGACGTCCAGCAGGCGCGCGAGGTCGGCGCCCAGCTGCAGCGGGAGATGCTGCGCGAGGGCCGCGCCATCTACGTGCGCGACTGGACCCGCACCAACGCGAACTGGTACGACGCGGTCCAGGTCGAGAAGCGGATGATGGGCATCATCCTGACCCTGATCGTGGCGGTCGCGGCCTTCAACCTGGTGTCCACGCTGGTGATGACGGTGACCGACAAGCAGGCCGACATCGCGATCCTGCGCACGCTGGGCGCGAGCCCGCGCTCGATCATGGGCGTGTTCATGATCCAGGGCGCGCTGGCCGGCGTGATCGGCACGCTGGGCGGCCTGGGCCTGGGCCTGGTGGTCGCGCACAACCTGGACGTGATCGTCCCCTTCATCGAGCGGCTGCTGCACACCACCTTCCTGCCGGCCAGCATCTACGTGATCAGCCACATGCCGAGCGATCCGCAGTGGTCGGACATCGTGCCGATCACCGTGACCTCGCTGATCCTGGCGTTCGTCGCGACGCTGTACCCGAGCTGGCGTGCCAGCCGCGTCCAACCGGCGGAGGCGCTGCGTTATGAATGAGGGGAAGGACATGAAGCCGGCAGCGGCCGCCGCCGCGCGGATTCCCGCCGGGCAGGTGGTGCTGCAGGGCCTGGGCCTGGGCAAGCGCTTCGTCGAGGGACCGCTCGACGTGCAGGTCTTCCACGGCCTGGATCTCACGGTGAAGGCCGGCGAGACGCTGGCGGTGCTGGGCGCGTCGGGGTCCGGCAAGAGCACGCTG
>NZ_VOSR01000819.1:0-3616 GCF_007997345.1 Mitsuaria sp. TWR114 | reverse complement strand
GGTGCCGCCGGCGCCGGCCGTGTCGGAGTCGGCTTCGGCCCCGGCGCAGGTGCGGCTGCTGACGGTGGACGACGGCTCCGCCGGTCAGCGCCTGGACAACTTCCTGATCCGCGAGCTCAAGGGCGCGCCCAAGACGCTGGTCTACCGGATCATCCGGTCCGGCGAGGTGCGCATCAACAAGGGCCGCTGCTCGGCCGATTCGCGACTGGAAGTGGGCGACGTCGTCCGCGTGCCGCCGGTGCGGCTGGCGGAGAAACCCGCCGAGCCCGCCATCCCCGCCCGCGAATTCCCCATCGTCTTCGAGGACGAGCACCTGATCGTCGTCGACAAGCCCGCCGGCGTCGCGGTGCATGGTGGCTCGGGCGTCAGCTTCGGCGTGATCGAGCAGCTGCGTCGCGCGCGGCCGCAGGCGAAGTTCCTGGAGCTGGTGCACCGGCTCGACAAGGAAACCTCGGGCCTGCTGATGATCGCCAAGAAGCGCAGCGCGCTGACGCACCTGCAGGACCAGTTGCGCGACCGCGAAACTGGCAAGACCTACGCGGCGCTGGTGAGCGGCGCCTGGGCGAAGTCCAGGAAGGTCGTGGACGTCCCGCTGCTCAAGTTCGTCGGCAGCGACGGCGAGCGCTGGGTGCGGGCGGTCCCCAACCTGGGCGATCCACAGGCGGACCAGGCCAAGCGCTCGATCAGCCTGGTGAAGGTGATGGAGGCCCTCCCGGGCCGGACGCCGGACGACGCCGGCTACAGCCTGCTGGACGTGACCATCAAGACCGGGCGCACGCACCAGATCCGGGTGCACCTGGCCCACGAGGGCCATCCGATCGTCGGCGATCCGAAATACGGCGACTTCGAAGCCAACCGCGCGCTCGCGCGGGGCGCGCTGCGCTTCGACCGGATGTTCCTGCACGCGCGCCAGCTGCGCGTCACGCATCCCGCCACCGGCCAGACCTTGACCTTGAACGCGCCGCTGCCGCCCGAGTGCGAGACACTCCTGGCCGCGCTGCGCCGCCCGGCGCCCTGACGACCCGCCCCTGACGACCCGCCCCTTGACGCCATGCCTCAACGCTTCGACCTGATCGTCTTCGACTGGGACGGCACCCTGTTCGACTCCACCGCGCTGATCGTGCGCTGCATGCAGGCGGCCGCCGCCGACCTGGGCCTGGAGCCGCCCTCGCGCGAGCGCGCCGCCTACGTCATCGGCATGGGCCTGATCGAGGCGCTGGAATATGCGCTGCCGGGGCTGGACCGGACGCGTTATCCGGAGCTCGGTCAGCGTTATCGCCATCACTACTTCGCGTCCGCCCACGAGGTGACGCTCTTCGACGGCGTGCCCGGGCTGCTGCGGGACCTCAAGGCGCGCCACCACTGGCTGGCGGTGGCGACCGGCAAGAGCCGCCGGGGCCTGGACGAGGCGCTGGCCGCGGTCGAGATGACGACGCTGTTCGACGGCACCCGCACCGCCGACGAGACCGCCGGCAAACCCAACCCGCAGATGCTGCTGGAGCTGATGCGCGAGTTCGGCGCCGATCCCGAGCGCACGCTGATGATCGGCGACACGACCCACGACCTGCAGCTGGCGCGCAACGCGGGCTGCCCGGCGATCGCGGTGACCTACGGCGCCCATGCGCACGAGTCGCTGCGGGACTTCGAGCCGCTGCTGGTCGCGCACGACGTGCCGACGCTGCGCGACTGGCTGTTGGCCCACGCCTGAGGGCCCATGCCTGATTCCCCCGACCGTTCCCTCTCCATGTCCCCCGAGCAAGACCCGTCCCCCGTGCCGCTGTGCGCGTCCGCCGAGCTGGAGGAGCGCGGCCGCGCGCACACCTTCGACGTGCTGCACTTCCGCCAGCCGGCATCGGCCTTCACGCTGCGCTTCGATGGCGAGGTGGTCGGCTACCTCAACCGCTGTGCCCACGTCCCCACCGAGATGGACTGGCAGGAAGGCGAGTTCCTGGACAGCCGGAAGGAATACATCATCTGCAGCATCCATGGCGCCGTGTACCACCCGCGAGACGGGCGCTGCGTCACCGGCATGTGTGGCCGCATCGGCCTGACCAAGCTCGACGTGCGCGAGCGCGACGGCCAGGTCTTCTGGTATCCCTCCCGCGACACGCGGCCAGCCTTCGAGGATTGAATGAGCCAAGACAACGACTCCGACCTGCCGCGCCCGATTCCCGACGCGACGCCGCGGCCCGAGGACATGCTGAAGCCGGCGCCCAGCCCGGCATCCGCTCCTGCCCCCGCGACCGCATCGGCCGCGCCAGCCCCGGCGGCGCCCGCGACCGGCCTGCCCGGGCGCTATGAACACGTGATCGAGCAGTTCGCCCATGACTACCTGCGCGACCGCCGCAGCGACCGGCGCTGGAAGACCTTCTTCCGCCTGATCTGGGTGACGCTGTTCCTGCTGCTGGTCTGGTCCATGTTCTCGACCCGTCACCACGGCGGCGCGACCACCGGCCCGCACACCGCGCTGGTCGAGGTGCGCGGCGAGATCGCGCCGGACACCGAGGCCAGCGCCGAGCTGATCAACGCCGCGCTGAAGGCCGCGTTCGAGGACCAGGGCTCGGAGGCGGTGGTGCTGCGCATCAACTCGCCCGGCGGCAGTCCGGTGCAGGCGGGCATCGTCAACGACGAGCTCAAGCGCCTGAAGGCGCTGCACAACAAGAAGGTCTACGCGGTGGTCGAGGAGATCTGCGCCTCGGGCGCGTACTACATCGCGGCGGGCGCCGATGAGATCTATGTCGACAAGGCCTCGGTGGTGGGCTCGATCGGCGTGCTGATGGACGGCTTCGGCTTCACCGAGGTGATGAAGAAGGTCGGCGTCGAGCGCCGGTTGATGACCGCGGGCGAGAACAAGGGAATGCTGGATCCGTTCTCGCCGGTCACGCCCAAGCAGCAGGCCTATGCGCAGGCGATGCTGGACCAGATCCACCAGCAGTTCATCGCGGTCGTGCGCGAGGGCCGCGGCGCGCGCCTGAAGGAGACGCCGGAGATGTTCTCGGGCCTGTTCTGGAACGGCGAGCAGGCGATCAAGCTGGGCCTGGCCGACGGCACCGGCAACCTGGATTACGTCGCCCGCGAGGTGGTGAAGGCCGAGGAGGTCGTCGACTACACGCCGCGCGACAACGTCGCCGAACGCATCGCCAAGCGCTTCGGCGCCGCGATGGGCGAGGGCGCGGTGAAGGCGATGCGGTCGGTGATGACGATCCGTTGAACGGCCGGCGCACCATGCGCTGGTGCGCTGAACGCGGGAGCCGGTCCGGACCCCGCGCGGCGGCGACAATCCGCCGCTGACCCTCCGCCCGACCCAGCCATCGCTCGGCAGGCCTGTTCCCGTTTCCCTGTCTTCCAGGATCGACCATGAACATCGCCTTCCGTAGCGCCGTGCTGGCGCTGGTCCCGCTGCTGCTCGCAGCCTGCGCGTCTTCGACGACAGCCACGGCGACGGCCGCAGCCACGGAACGCTCAGCGGCCTCCGCCTCCCCCTCCGCCGCCTCGGTGGCCTCTCGCTCGGCGCCGACCGTCTCGGCGCCGGCCGCCCGGTCCGAACCGCCGTTCGTCCTGCTCGGCGAGCTCCACGACAACCCCGGCCACCACCGCGCCCGCGCCGAGCAGCTGC
>NZ_VOSR01000818.1:0-751 GCF_007997345.1 Mitsuaria sp. TWR114 | reverse complement strand
GGGCCGTCGGCGCCGGCGGAGATGGTGGTGCCGAGCACCGTCTTGGCGCCCTCGGAGAAATTGGCCGCCTTGTGCACCATCGGCCGTCGCATGAAGCCGGGATCGGCGCCGGCGGGCGCGTTGGTGTCGAAGTCCCAGCCGGTGAAGGCGCGCGCGAGCTGCGTCACCGTGGTCAGGTCGTAGGTCTCGACCGGACGGCCGCCGGCCATCTGCACCGAGCCGTCCAGGTTCAACTGGACCAGGCCGATGGTGAAGAGCTGCATCACCTCGCGGGCGAAGTTCTCGTCGGGCTGACGGCCTTTGCCGTCCTCCTTCTTGCTGCCGCGCATGGCCAGGAAGGCGCCCATCGCCGGCGACAGCGTCACCGCCTCCAGCAGCCCGCGGAAGGTGCCGAAGGCCTGTTCCTCCAGCACGTCCGCGTAGGCGCCCATCATCATCGTGCGCCACGGCAGCGTGTTGCCCACCGCCGAGACGACGAAGATCTCCGACAGCGCCAGCACCATGCGCTGGCGCAGCTGGTCCGGCGAGGTGATGAACTTGCGCCAGACGCTGCCCGGCAGGCCGTCGAAGTAGGCGTACTTGTTGGCCTCGGTGGCGAAGCCGTTGCGGGTCAGCCAGTCCCAGTGAGACTCGGTGCGCGGCGCCAGGAACTGCAGATCCAGCCAGGACGCGTAGCCGATCGACTTGAGCGTGGCGATGTCCGCCTCGCTCGCGCCGAAGCCGGCCTGCGCCAGGAAACGCGCGGCCTGCG
>NZ_VOSR01000817.1:0-784 GCF_007997345.1 Mitsuaria sp. TWR114 | reverse complement strand
CGATGCGCAGGTCGGGCCGCGCCGGGCGAGCATCGCGGAAGGCGTCGAGCGCCTCGCGTCGGGACGCCACCAGCGCATGCACGGCGCGCCACATCTCGGGTTGCTGGGCGATCTCTCGGGCGGTGTGGGCCGCGCCGCGGCGGTCGAGGTCGGCGGGGGCGAAGTGGAGCAGGCTCATCGTGGCAGGTCGGGTTCTGGAGGAGGGCGCCCGTCGCTCAGGCGGCGCAGGCGGCAAGGTAGGGACGCAGCGACTGCGCCGCGCCGTCGCGCAGCAGGTCCGCGGGGCGGTTGCGCAGGCGGCCGTCGCGGATCGCGTCGTACTGGCGCGGCAGGAACTGGCTCAGCAGCGTCAGTGGCGGCGGTGAGTGCTCCAGCCGGTCCAGCAGCGCCGCGCAGGCGGCCTGGACCTTGGGATGCGCCCAGTAGTAGCGGATGCGGTCGCTCAGGCTGTAGGCCAGGTCCACCTGCAGGCGCGCGGGGTCCTGGTAGTACGGGCGCCAGTGCTCGGGCTCGGCGCGCATCACGCCGAGCACCGTGCCGATGAGGCCGTCCTCATTGGCGTCGCGACCACTGCGGCCCAGCCATTCGTGCTCCACGGCGGCCAGCGCCCACAGCGTCTCGCGCAGCGCGAAGGTGGCGCCGGGCCCGACCTTGAGGATCGCGAAATGGTCGCGCGCCAATTGCGCCAGCCGCTTCGGCGTCTGGTAGTCGGTCGAGTGCGCCTCGAAGACCAGGCCCGGCTGCGATTCGATGAAGGCGCTCAGCGCGCGGGCCTTCTCCGGCC
>NZ_VOSR01000816.1:0-11579 GCF_007997345.1 Mitsuaria sp. TWR114 | reverse complement strand
GATGGGCCTGGGCGCGGTGCTGGTCCTGGCCTGCGTGCTGCGTTTCCTGGCGCTGCCCATCGGTGGCGTCGAGGCCGGCCTCGCGCGGCTGCCAGCGCCGCTGGAGCAGGTCGCGCGCAGCCTGGGCGAATCGCCCTGGGGCACGCTGCGACGCGTCCACCTGCCGATGCTCAGGCCGGCGCTGTCCGCCAGCGCACTGCTGGTGTTCATCGACGTGATGAAGGAACTGCCGGCCTCGCTGCTGCTGCGGCCGGCCAACTTCGAGACGCTGCCGACCCTGCTGTACGCCGAGGCCGCGCGCGGCAGCTACGAGCACGGCGCGCTCGCGGCGCTGCTGATCGTGGCGGTGGGGCTGCCGGCGGTGCTGCTGCTGAGCCACGAGCCCGCGCTCGCGTCGCCCGCGGACGACGCGTCCCCCGCATTCATGCCGATGAAGGAGGCGACATGAGCACCCTGGCCCTCGAGGACATCCAGGTCCGGTATCCCGGCGCCGCCGCGCCGGTCCTGCGCGGCCTGTCGCTGGTCCAGCCGCTGGGGACCATCGCCTGCCTGCTGGGTCCGTCGGGCTGCGGCAAGAGCACGGCGCTGCGCGCGATCGCCGGCTTCGAGCCGCTGGAAGCGGGCCGCATCGTGTTGGCGGGGCTGGTCTTGTCCAGCCCGGGGCGGCATGTCGAGCCGGAGCGGCGCGGCGTCGGCCTGCTCTTCCAGGAGATCGCGCTGTTTCCGCACCTGGACGCGGCGGCGAACGTGGGATTCGGCCTGCGACGCCGGCCGCGCGCCGAGCGCGACCAGCGCGTGCGTGAACTGCTGGCGATGGTGGGCCTGGAGTCGCTGGGCGCGCGGATGCCGCACGAGCTGTCCGGCGGCCAGCAGCAGCGGATCGCGCTGGCCCGGGCGCTGGCGCCGTCGCCGCGGCTGCTGCTGCTCGACGAGCCCTTCTCCAGCCTGGACGCGACCACCCGCGACCGCCTAGCCGGCGAGGTGCGCGACATCCTGCGCGCCGCCGGCCAGACCGCGTTGATGGTCACCCATGACCCCGACGAGGCCGAGACGATCGGCGACTGGATCGGCGTGATGGACGGCGGGCGCCTGGTCGAATGGCGGCCGACCCGCGCGGCGGCGGTCCAATAGCGCAAAGCTGCGATTGCGGAAATCGCGCGGTCGCGCAGCATCACGGGTTCCCTCATCACGGAGCACCCGATGCGACGCGGACTCACCGGCACCTATGAATACTCGATCGCTGGCGGCGACACATGCCGAGCCTTCGTGCCGCTGCCCTTGCCGCCGCAGCCTGCGCTGAGCCTCGACGCCGACCTGCAGGAGCGGCTCAATGCCGCCCACCTGGCCTTGGGTCGGCTGGATGGACTTTCGCTGTTGATGCCGGAGACCTCGGTGCTGCTCTACAGCTACGTACGCAAGGAGGCGGTGATGTCATCCCGCATCGAGGGCACGCAGTCGTCGCTCGCCGACCTCTTGATCTACGAGGCGGACGGCGCGCCCGGCTCGCCGCTGGACGACGTGCGGGAGGTGTCCTGCTACGTCGCGGCGCTGGAGCATGGCCGGGACCGCATGCGGCAGGGGATGCCGCTGTGCACGCGCCTGATGAACGACATGCACCGGCGGCTGATGACCCAGGGCCGGGGGCGTGGCAAGGCGCCCGGGGAACTGCGGCGCACGCAGAACTGGATCGGCGGTGCGTCCGCGGCGTCGGCCTCGTTCGTGCCGCCGCCGCCCCATCGGCTCGAGCACTGCCTGTCCGATCTGGAGAAGTTCATCAACGACCAGCCGGAGCGGCATCCCTCGCTGGTGAAGGCCGCGATGGCCCACCTGCAGTTCGAGACCATCCATCCCTACCTGGACGGCAACGGCCGGCTGGGCCGGCTGCTGATCCCGCTGATCCTGGTGAGCGAAGGCGTGCTGCGCGAGCCCCTGCTCTACCTGTCGCTCTACTTCAAGTCGTGCAGGAACGACTATTACGACCTGCTCCAGGCGGTGCGCGAGCATGGCGACTGGGAGTCCTGGCTGTCCTTCTTCGCGACCGCGGTGCAGGTGGCGGCGATGCAGGCGGTGGAGATGACCCTGGCGATCACCCGGCTCTTCACCGTGGACGGGGCGCGGATCCGCCGCGAGGCGCGGGCCGACGAGGACGCGTTGCGGCTGCATCACGCGCTGTTCAGCCGACCGGTGGCACGCCGGGTCGACATCACCGCCTTCAACGGCCAGGACGCGGCCGCGATCGACCGGGGCGCGCGGGTGCTGACCGGGCTCGGCCTGCTGCGCACCGTCTTCGGCACGGCCGGCGAGCCGATCTACGTCTACACCGCCTACCTCGACCTGCTGAACCGCGAAGCCCCTTGAGCTTTCAAGCTGTCGTGCTTTCGCGATCCCGTGCGCCGCCCCTCGGTTTCTCTTGATGCCGCCTTGATGCCATCCGGGCTACGCTCGCCGCAAGCAAGAACGAGAGAGACGCCCCATGCTCATCAACTGTGTCGCCTACCGCGACGGCCGCCGGCTGGCCGATATCCAGCCCGAAGAGATCAGCGACTACGTGAAGCTGCCCGACTGCTTCGTCTGGGTCGCGTTGCGCGATGCCTCCACCGAGGAGGTCCTCGCGATGAAGGAGGAGTTCGACCTGCACGAGCTTGCCGTCGAGGACGCGCTGCACGGGCAGCAGCGGCCCAAGGTCGAGGAGTACGGCGACACCCTGTTCGCCGTCATGCAGACGGTGCAGTTCACGCCGACCGACGAGCTCTGCACCGGCGAGGTGTCCATCTTCGCCGGCAGCAACTTCGTGCTGTCGATCCGCAACCGCGTCGCGCAGAGCCTGCTGGGCGTGCGGGCCCGCGCGGAGAAGGAGCCGCACATGCTCAAGCGCGGTCCCGGCTTCGTGATGTACGCGATCATGGACGCGGTGGTGGACCGCTACTTCCCCGTCATCGAGGCGCTGGAGGCGGAGCTCGACGCGATCGAGGCGCAGATCTTCGAGCCGGGCGTCACCCGCGAGAACATCCGCCGCGTGTATGAGCTCAAGCAGCGCATCACCACCGTCAAGCATGCGGTGTCGCCGCTGCTGGACGCGGTGGGCAAGCTGGTGCGCGGGCGGGTGCCGCCGATCTGCGAGGACACGCGCGAGTATTTCCGCGACGTCTACGACCACCTCGAGCGCATGCAGTCCGCGCTGGACTCCCTGCGCGATACCGCGACGACGGCGATCCAGGTCCATCTGTCGATGGCCACGATCGAGGAGTCCGAGGTCACCAAGCGCCTCGCGGCCTGGGCCGGCATCTTCGCCGCGGCAACCGCCTTCGCCGGCATCTGGGGCATGAATTTCGAGGTCATGCCGGAGCTCAAGTGGCGCTGGGGTTATCCGGCGGCGCTCGGCGTCATCGCCGCGACCTGCGGCGTGCTCTTCTGGCGATTCCGCAAGGCGGGGTGGCTGTAGGCCAGCAGTCAGACGAGCGCCGCGATCGCCTGTCCCATCTCGGTCGTGCTGGCCTCGCCGCCGAGATCGCGGGTGCGCGGCCCCGACGCCAGCGTCCGCTCGATCGCCGCGAGGATCGCGTCATGCGCCTGATGCTCGCCCAGGAACTGCAGCATCAGCGCCCCCGACCAGATCATCGCCACCGGATTGGCGATGTTCCTGCCGTAGATGTCGGGCGCCGAGCCATGCACCGGCTCGAACAGCGAGGGGAAGTTCCGCTCCGGATTCAGGTTGGCCGACGGCGCCAGGCCGATCGTGCCGGTGGTCGCGGGCCCGAGGTCCGACAGGATGTCGCCGAACAGGTTGGATGCCACCACCACGTCGAAGCGCCCCGGCTGCAGCACGAAACGCGCCGACAGGATGTCGATGTGCTGCTTGTCCACCGTCACCGACGGATAACCCGCACCGACCGCGTCCGCGCGCCCGTCCCACCACGGCATTGAGATCGCGATCCCATTGCTCTTGGTCGCCACCGTCAGGTGCTTGCGCGCACGCGCCTGCGCCAGCTCGAACGCGTACTTCAGCACCCGGTCCGCGCCGAAGCGCGAATAGACCGACTCCTGGATCACGATCTCCCGGTCCGTGCCGGCGTACATCACGCCGCCGAGGTTGGTGTACTCGCCCTCGGTGTTCTCGCGCACGACCAGGTAATCGATCTCGCCCGGCTTGCGGTTGGCCAGCGGGCAGGGCACGCCCTCGAAGAGCCGCACCGGCCGCAGGTTGATGTACTGGTCGAATTCGCGGCGGAACTTCAGCAGCGAGCCCCACAGCGACACATGGTCCGGCACGGTCGCCGGCCAGCCCACCGCGCCGAAGAAGATCGCGTCCTGGCCTTGCAGCTGCGCCTTCCAGTCGTCCGGCATCATCTGCCCGGTCTGCTGGTAGTAGTCGCAGCTGGCCCACTCGATGGGGGTGAACTCGAAGCGGATGCCGAAGCGCCGGGCGGCGGCTTCCAGCACGCGCAGGCCCTCGGGCATCACTTCCTTGCCGATGCCGTCGCCGGGAATGACGGCGATCCTGTACGTCTTGCTCATGGTCGTGCTTTCGGTCTTGAAATCAACGGAAGTCGGAAGGGCGGACCGTGTGCGTCCGGCCGCCGAAGGGGGCGACCGATCAGCGCGGGCGATCCGCCGTCGCGATCAGTACGGCGAGCCGGTCGGCGCCGGTTGCGGCGGCGAGAGCTCGAAGTCTGCCGCAAGGCGCCGCGTGGCCTGTGCGAGCAGCGTGACGTCGATGCCCACCGCGACGAAGCTCGCGCCCAGCGACAGGTAGTGCCGCGCGAGCGCCGCGTCACCGGTCAGCGTGCCGGCCGCCTTGCCGCTGGCGACGATGGTGCGCACCGCCGCATCGATGGCCGCCTGCACCTCCGGATGCGTCGGGTTGCCGCGATGACCCATCGACGCGGCCAGGTCCGCCGGCCCGATGAACACGCCGTCGACGCCGTCCACCGCGCAGATCGATGCGAGGTTGCGCAGCGCGGTGACCGTTTCCGCCTGCACCAGCACGCAGGTCTCGCCGTCGGCCTCGTCGAGGTAGTGCCGACGCAGGCCCCAGCGCGACGCGCGCGCCACCGCCGCGCCGACGCCGCGCACGCCGTGCGGCGGATAACGCGTCGCGGCCACCACCGCGGCCGCCTGCTCGGCGGTGTCGATCATCGGCACCAGCAGCGTCTGCACGCCGATGTCCAGCAGCTTCTTGATGCCGTCCTTGTCCGCATTGACCGCGCGCACCACCGGATGCGACGGATACGGCGCCACCGCCTGCAGCTGCTGCAGCGTGCTGGTCAGCTCATTGGGTGCGTGCTCGCCGTCGATCAGCAGCCACTGGAAGCCGGCCGTCGCGCAGACCTCGGCGCTGTAGGCCTGCGCCATTGACAGCCACAGGCCGATCTGCGGCCGGCGCGCGGCCAGGGCCTGCTTGAAGGTATTGGCGAAATGCATGGCGCTCATGACAGGCCTCCCTGGCAAACGTACTTGATGTGCAGGTAGTCGTCGAGCCCGTGCGTGGAGCCCTCGCGCCCGTAGCCGGATTCCTTGACGCCGCCGAAGGGCGCCGCCTCGGCGGCGATCGCGCCTTCGTTCAAGCCGACGATGCCGCTCTCCAGCGCGTCGGCGACGCGCCAGGCGCGCGCGATGTCGCGCGTGTAGAAGTAGGCGGCCAGGCCGAAGGGCGTGTCGTTGGCGGCGGCGACGACTTCGTCCTCGCGCTCGAATCGGAACACCGGCACCACCGGCCCGAAGGTCTCCTCCTGCCACAGCAGCATGTCGGTCGTCGCGCCGGTGAGCACGGTGGGCGCGAAGTAGTTCGGGCCGGCGGCGACCTCATCGCGCAGGCGGCGGCCGCCGGCGACCGCGGTCGCGCCGCGCGCCAGCGCGTCCTGCACGTGACGCTCGATCTTCTCGACCGCGCGGGCGTTGATCATCGGACCGATCTGCGAGTCGGCACGGCTGGCCGGCCCGACCCGCAGCGCGCTCACCCGCGCCGCGAGCCGCTCGACGAATCGATCATGAATGCCCGCCTGCGCGAAGACGCGGTTGGGGCACACGCAGGTCTGGCCACCATTGCGGAACTTGGCCGCCATCAGGCCCTCGACGGCCGCGTCGACATCCGCATCGTCGAAGACGATGAAGGGCGCATTGCCGCCGAGTTCCAGCGAGAGCTTCTTCAGCGTGGCGGCCGATTCGCGCGCCAGGTGCTTGCCCACCGGCGTCGAGCCGGTGAAGGTGATCTTGCGCACGCGATCGTCGGCGAGCCAGACGTCGACGACCTCCGGCGTGCGCTCGCGCGACGCGCAGACGATGTTGAGCACGCCCGGCGGCAGGCCGGCTTCGGCGGCCAGCTCGACCAGCGCCAGCGAGGTCAGCGGCGTGTCCTCGGCCGGCTTGGCCACGACGGTGCAGCCGGCAGCGAGCGCCGGCGCGATCTTGCGGGCGATCATCGCGGCCGGGAAATTCCACGGCGTGATCGCGGCGACGACGCCGACCGGCTCGCGCAGCGCCAGCATCCGGCGGCCCGCCACCGGCGCGGGAATGACCTCGCCGTTGGCGCGCGTGGCTTCCTCGGCGAACCACTCGACGTAGCTGGCCGCGTAGGCGACCTCGGCGCGACCTTCGGCCAGCGGCTTGCCTTGCTCCTGCGAGATCAGCGCGCCCAGGCGCTCCTGGTCGCGCAGGAGGAGGTCGTTCCAGCGCTTGAGCAAGGCGGCGCGCTGCTTGGCCGGCACCGCGCGCCAGCCGGCGAAGGCGGCGTGCGCGGCATTGACCGCGGCGCGCGCGTCCTCGGCGCGGCTGTCGGGCACCTCGGCGATGCGGCCGTCGTCGGCGGGATCGACGACCGGGAAACGGTCGCCGGCGGCCGCGTCGCACCAGCGACCGGCAATGTGGTTCTGCGTCTGCATGAAGGGACCTGGAGGGAAGCGAAGTCAGGACGCGGCCGGCGCCGCGGCGTGGGCGGCGGTCGCGATGGCGCGGGAAGCGGGCGGGCCGGCCATCAACTGACGATGCCCAGGTGCCAGGGCACGAACTCGTGGTCGCCCAGGCCCAGCAGCTCGCTCTTGGTCGGCTCGCCGGAGGCGGCGCGCAGGATGTGCTCGAAGATCTGCCGGCCCATCTCCTCGATGCTCAAGGTGCCGTCGATGACCTGGCCGCAGTTGATGTCCATGTCCTCCTCGAGGCGCGTGAACATCGGCGTGTTGCTGGCCAGTTTGATCGTCGGCGCCGGTTTGGAGCCGAACATCGAGCCGCGGCCGGTGGTGAAGCAGATCAGGTTGGCGCCGCTGGCGATCTGGCCGGTGACCGCGACGGGGTCGTAGCCCGGCGAGTCCATGAACACGAAGCCGTGCTCGTCGATCGGCTCCGCGTAGTCGTAGACCTGCCGCAGCGGCGTGGTGCCGCCCTTCATCGCGGAGCCCAGCGACTTCTCGAAGATGTTGGCCAGCCCGCCGGCCTGGTTGCCGGGGCCGACGACGCCATTGAACTGCCCGTTGTGGCCGCGGGTGTAGTCCTCCCACCAGGCCAGCCGGTCCAGCAGCTTCTGGCCGACCTCGGGGCTGACCGCGCGGCGGGTGAGCATGTATTCGACGCCGTGGATCTCCGGCGTCTCCGACAGGATCGCGGTGCCGCCGTGGCGCACCAGCAGGTCCATGGCCGCGCCCAGCGCAGGATTCGCGCCGATGCCGGAGAAGCCGTCCGAGCCGCCGCATTCCAGCCCGATCTTCAGATGCGCGGCGCTGACCGGCTGGCGCTCAACGCGATTGGCGATCGGCAGCATCGCCTCGACGGCGCGGATGCCGGCCTCGATCGTGGCGCGGGTGCCGCCGGTGTCTTGCATCACCAGCGTGCGCAGCGTCTCGCCGGCCACCAGGTGCTGCGACTCCATCAGGCCGGCGACCTGGTTGCGCTCGCAGCCCAGGCCGACGATCAGCGCGCCGCCGAGGTTGGGGTGGCGCACGTAGCCGGCGATCGTGCGACGCAGCAGGTCGAAGTGGGGGCTGGGCGAGGACATGCCGCAGCCGGTGGTCTGCGCGAAGGCGACGACGCCGTCGACGTTGGGATAGTCCTTCAGCCGCTCCGGCGTGAAGTGCTCCGCGATGCGATTGATCGCCGTTGACGAGCAGTTGACCGACGCGAGGATCCCAATGAAGTTGCGCGTCGCGACGCGGCCGTCCGCCCGCACGATGCCCAGGAAGGTCGCGCGTTCCGCCTCGGGCAGGTAGTCGACCGGCTTCACGTCCGCGCCGAAGGCGGGATCGCGGTGGAACTCGACCAGCGCGATGTTGTGCGCGTGGACGTAGTCGCCAGCCTCGATGTCGCGCGCGGCCACGCCGATCACCGCGTTGTACTTGCGGATCGGCTCGCCCGCGGCGATGCGGCGCGCGGCGATCTTGTGGCCGGCCGGCACCTGCGCTTTCAGGCGCAGGCTGAATTCCGGCAGCACCTGGCCCAGCGTCAGCGCCTGCCGGGCGATCAGCACGTTGTCGTCGGCATGCAGGCGCAGCAGCGGCGAGGCCGTCGCGAGCGCGGCCGCACCGGCGGCGGGGGCGGTGAAGGCGTCGCTCACGCTCAGCCCTTGGCCAGCAGCTCGCGCAGCTTCAGCCGCTCGATCAACTGCGTGTCCTTGCGGTAGGTGGCCTGGATGTACTTCTCGTAGTCGGGCTGGTCCAGGTACATCACCGGCGCATCGATGCGGTCGCAGACGGCGATGAACTCGGGGTCCGCGGTCGCTTTGCGGAAGGCGTCGCGCAGCCGGGCGACGATCGCCGGGTCCATGCCCTTGGGCGCGCCGATGCCGTTGGGCGCGTCGACGACCAGGTCGTAGCCGGATTCCTTCAGCGTCGGGACGGCCGGGAAGTCCTTGGTGCGGGTCTCGCCCCAGGTCACGAGCAGGCGCAGCTTGCCGGACTTGACGTGCGGCGCCCACGAGCTGGAGTCCGCCACCGCGTCCACCTGGCCGCCGAGCAGGTCCTGCAGCGCCGGCGCACCGCCCTTGTAGGGGATGTGGTTGAGCTGGATGCCGGCGAGCAGGTTGAACTCCTCCATGCCGACATGGGTGGCGCCGCCGATGCCGGCGCTGCCGTAGCTGATCAGGCCGGGCTTGGCCTTCGCGGCGGCGACGAACTCGGCCAGCGTCTTCCACGGCGAGTCGGCTCGCACCGCCAGGCCGAAGGTCTGGCCGTTGACGCGGGCGAGGTAGGTCAGGTCCTTGAGCGGATCCAGCTGCACCGTGCGCAGCTGCGCGAAGCGGGTCACCGAGATCGGCACCTGGCCGATCGTGTAGCCATCGGGCTTGGCCGTGGACAGCACTTTGGTGCCGAGCATGCCGGACGCGCCGGCCCGGTTCTCGATGATGACGGTCTGTCCCAGCACCTTGGCCGCGGCCTGGCACAGCGCGCGCATCGTCACGTCGGCGGTGCCGCCCGCGGGCCAGGGGCAGATGAAGGTGATGGCGCGTTCGGAGGGATAGGCGGCGGCGCGCGCGACGCGCGGCAGCGACAGGGCGCTGGCGCCAAAGCCGGCGGCGCCGGCGAGCAGGACGCGGCGGCGGTCCATGCGGAAGGTCATCGTTGTCTCCTGGCTCGGGATCGAGGTCTGGCTCGGGATCGAAGGCGGGGCCTGTCGCGCCATTTCGCTTCGTTTCGCGTCGTGTCGCGTGGGCTCTTTGCGTCGCATTGTGGGCATCCGGTCCATGCGGCTCAATTGAAGAACTGGACAGGCTTCATGCCGGAAACGGCATGAAGCCTAAGATGCGCGCCCATGAGCCAGATCGACCGCGTCCTGCGTTCCAACCTGAAGCTGCGCCACCTGCAGATGCTGGTCGCGCTCGACCAGTTCCGTCACCTGGGCCGCGCGGCGGAGTTCCTGTCGCAGACGCAGCCGGCGGTGTCGAAGTCGCTGGCCGAGGTCGAGCGCATGTTCGGCCTGGCGCTGTTCACCCGCTCCACGCGCGGCACCGAGCCGACGCCGTTTGGCGAGGCGGTGGTGCGCTTCGCGCGTTCGGTGCTGTCGGACTACGCCCGCACCCGCGACGAGATCGCCGCCGTGGCCAGCGGCGCGGCGGGACGCGTCAGCGTCGGCGCGATGGTGGTGGCGATGCCGGGCCTGGTGGCCGGCGCGGTGGAGCGGCTCAAGCGCCACTCGTCGCTGACGACGGTGCATCTGGAGGAGGGCGACCTGACGCGGCTGCTGCCACGTCTGCGGGTGGGCGAGCTGGACGTGATCGTCGCGCGGCTGGAGCCCGGCTACGCCGCGCCGGACCTGACGACCGAGCCGCTGATGGAGGAAGCGATGCGCATCGTCGTGCGGCCCGACCATCCGCTGGTCGGCGGCCGCAGGCGGCGCGAGCCGCCCTGGGCCGAGCTCGCGCGGATGCCGTGGGTGATGCCGCCGCCGTGGGCCTCGTCGCGGATCAAGCTGAACCAGCTGTTCTACGCGCAGCGGCTGGACCCGCCGAGCGACATCATCGAGAGCGCGTCCTTCCTGGTGACGCTGACCTTCCTGCGCCAGCGCGGCGCGGCCGCCTTCGTCGCCGACAACGTGGCGCGTTACCTGGCGCGCGAGGGGCTGGCGAAGGCGCTGCCCATCGACGTGCCGATCGAGCTGCCGCCGGTGGGCCTGCTGACGCTGCGCAACCGGCGCGCGACGCCGGCGGCCGAGCAGTTCATGGCCTGCTGCCGGGAGGTCGTGGCGGCTCAGCCGCCCAGGGCGGCATCGCGGAAGCTGTCCAGGGCCAGCTCGTAGTTCATCTCGCCGAGCAGCGCGACCAGCCGGTCGCGATCCGCGTTCCAGCTGTCGACGACATGGCGCCAGGCCGGCGCGAGCGAGCGGGGCTCGGCCTCGTCGTCCGGGATCTCCGCCTCGATCGAGGCCGGCGGCAGGTCCGAGGGCAGCATCAGCCGGGAGGCGACGATGGGCCGGTCGGCATCCTCGTCATAACGCGGGTCGCCGGCGTCGGCATCGATGCCGGGGTCGATGCGCCACCGGCCGTCGGCCTGCACGGTGATCCGCGGGCGCAGCCAGGGCTCATGGGCACGCGGGTTCAGCAGGTGGCAGCTGCGATGGCGGGCGTCCACCACCAGCAGGCTCAGCACCGACCCGCGGCCGTTGGCCAGTTCCTCGACATAGTCCGGATGCTCCGGCGGGCCGTCGACGTCCAGCACGAAGTAGCGGTCGTCCAGCCATTCCCCGGAGCCCGCGATCGAGCAGCCGAAGGTCAGCTCCTGCGGGTAGGGCAGCAGGCGGCCGTCCAGCCAGAGCGCGGCGCCGTAGGGCGCTTCGAAGACGGCGCCGTCCTGCGGGAACTCGGGCAGGCGCCCGTCCTCCCACCAGACGACGGCGCGGTGCAATCGCCCTGGCGCGTCGGCGATGCGGAAGCCGGCGGCGCGCCACTCGGGCCAGGAGGTCCAGACACGGGACTCGACGCGCTCGTCCAGACCCATCGCGCGCAGGTCGCGGCTGCTGGCGTGCTGCAACAGATGCTGTGCGAAGTGCCGCCACATCGCCGGACCGAGCGCGCGCGCGATGGGCTCGGCGTCGCGCAGCCAGTCCAGCAGCAGCGGCACGATCGGCGCCTGGCGCGACCAGAGCGCGTGCGCCGCCACCGA
>NZ_VOSR01000815.1:0-739 GCF_007997345.1 Mitsuaria sp. TWR114 | reverse complement strand
CCGGCGCGCTGCTGGCGCCGGCCGTGTTCGACGCGGTGACCGACCGGCCGCTGCACCTGCTGCTGTGGCAACCGGTGACCGTGGGCAAGCTCCAGCTCCAGCAGTTCATGCGGCTGCGCGTGGCGGCCGACCTGATCGGCGGCCAGGCCAAGGGCGCCGTGCAGGCGATGCGCAACCAGCTCGCGCGCGGCGAGCCGGTGGAGATCGCCGGCTACCTGCTGGCCCCGGCGCTGGCCGAGGGGCTGGACGCCGCGCAGCTCAAGCCCTCGCCGCGCGTGGCGCGGGTCGCTTGGCTGGAGCTCTCGCCGCGCGAGGACGCCACGCTCACCCCGGCCGCGTCGATGGCCGTGCAGGCCTGGCAGGCCCAGGGCGCCGAGGTGCGCGCGGCGGTCTGCCAGGGACCGTCCTTCTGGGCCGCGACCGAGATCGAGGAAGCCCCCCGCCTGATCGAGGCCAGCCTCGCCGCGCTGCGGGCCGAGGCTGACTTCGCCGCGGCGCCGCCGAGGCCATCGCCGCATGAGCGCGCTCGCCGCCACCACGCACCGCGACAGCCTGCTGCGCATCGACCTGCGAGGGCGCGTCGCTGGTCGCCTGCTGAGCGAGCCGGCCGAGGCCACCGCGGCGACAGCGCCCTCGGACACCGGCGTGCTGCTGATCGTCGGCGGGCCGCAATACCGCGTCGCAGCCACCGCCAATTCACGCTGCTGGGCCGCGCGCTGGCCGCCGCTGGCGTGCCCTG
>NZ_VOSR01000814.1:0-509 GCF_007997345.1 Mitsuaria sp. TWR114 | reverse complement strand
TGCCAATGGCCGTTACGCCCTTGTTGTCGCAGTTGGCGCAGCACTCCACCAAGTGCCGCCGGTACTCAATCAGCGGCAGCGTGCCGTTGAGGTCGAAGTCCTGCGGCTCACCTAACGGAATTTCATCCTGCCGACTTCTTCAGCGAACCCGAATACTCGACATGTCACGAGCACGCAGTGTTGTCCGGAGTGCTTGAGGCCTGCCGCAGCACTGCCGCGTGAATACCTTCATTGTCGATCGCACCACCCGGGTCGGCCTTGAGCCGTCCATCGCGGTTTGCACGGCACGCACGAAATCGTCGCGAGCCAGAATCATGGCTCGAGGTTCCCTGAAACCGTCAGCCACACTGACTGATAGGAACCAATCGAAAGATCGGACTCGTGGCAACCGGCTCAAGCGTTCTCCAACACTTCAATTGTTGACTCCAGCACCCGAACGATGTCGTACGCAGTGATCTCCACGATGGCCAACGGCGATGTGACCGCCTCGTCCTCATCAATCGTCCGGG
>NZ_VOSR01000813.1:0-1068 GCF_007997345.1 Mitsuaria sp. TWR114 | reverse complement strand
GCCGCGCTGCCCGCGCTGGACAGCCAGCCGGCGGAGATCCAGCGCCCGCTGCTGACGGCCGCCTTCACGCTCTACGCCTTCGACGCGGCGCCGCTGCTGCGTCCGCTGCTGCCGCGCCTGGCCGCGCCGCGCGAGTTCGCGATCGCCGCCTATGCGCTGATGCAGACCCGCCAGCCGGCGGACCTGGCGCTGATCCAGTCGCAACTGGCGCAGCGCGACCGCGACGAGCCGCGTCTGCAGGCGCTGGCCCAGGCGCTGGCGACGGCGCAGGGCGTTCCGCAGCCGGCGCGTCCGCCGCTGGCGGACCTGCTGGCGATCCGCCCCGGCTACCCGGTGGTGTTCAGCTTCCAGCGACCGGGCCGGCAGCAGATGGGCCTGGCGCTGGTGCGGCAGGCCGACGGCCGTTTCGTGCGACGCGCCGATGGCGGGCTGTTCAACATCGAGCAGCTGGCGCTCTCCAGCAGCGGCCTGCCGGGCACGATCACGCTGGGCAACACCCCGCAGGGCCTGTTCACCATCCAGGGCGCCGGACGCGCCGCCTCCAACATCTGGATCGGCCCGACGCCTTACCTCCACACCAAGGTGCCGGGCGAAGCCAGCGTCGCCGAGTACGAGCAGCGCGTCCCCGGCGCCGACGAGCCGGCCTGGACGCTGGACCGCTACCGCGCGCTGCTGCCCGCGTCCTGGCGCGACTACGCCCCCCTGCAGGAGGCCTGGCTCGCGGGCCGCGCCGGTCGCGACGAAATGCTGATGCATGGCAGCACCATCGATCCGCGCTACTACGTCGGCAGCCGCTTCTACCCGGGCACGCCGTCGGATGGTTGCCTGGTGGCGATGGAATACTGGTCGCCGGAGGGCACGATGGTGCACAGCGACCAGATCGCACTGCTGCAGGCCTTCACCGCCCAGGGCCGTGACCGCGGCTACATGGTGCTGGTCGAGCTGGACCCGGCCCCCACGCCGGTCGCCCTGGCCGAGGTGATCCAGTCCGTGCTCGACGCCGAGGCCCGCGCGCCCGGCCGCCGGTGAGGCTCGAACAGGGCGTGAGGTTCGCGGACGCGAGGCCTC
>NZ_VOSR01000812.1:0-2208 GCF_007997345.1 Mitsuaria sp. TWR114 | reverse complement strand
CGCAAGCGGGAGAGGGAGCGCGACAGGTGAGCGGCTGCGCGGTGCGACGTGGTGCTATGCGGCGTGGCGGAGCGCGGCGATCACCGCGGCGGTGACATCGGTGGTCTTCGCCTGGCCGCCGAGGTCGCCGGTGTGCAGCGCCGGATTGGCGGTCACCGATTCGATGGCGCGCATCAGGCGCCGGGCGGCGGCGTCCTCGCCCAGGTGTTCCAGCAGCATCACCGCCGACCAGAAGGTGCCGATCGGATTGGCCAGGCCGCGGCCCATGATGTCGAAGGCCGAGCCGTGGATCGGCTCGAACATCGAGGGATAGCGGCGTTCCGGGTCGATGTTGCCCGTCGGCGCGATGCCCAGGCTGCCGGCGAGCGCGGCCGCCAGGTCGCTGAGGATGTCCGCATGCAGGTTGGTCGCGACGATGGTGTCCAGCGTCGCCGGCTTGTTGACCATGCGCGCGGTCGCGGCGTCGACCAGCTCCTTGCCCCAGGTGACGTCGGGAAACTCCGCGGCGACCTGCGCGGCGATCTCGTCCCACATGACCATCGCATGGCGTTGCGCGTTGCTCTTGGTGATCACCGTCAGCAGCTTGCGCGGCCGCGACTGCGCCAGCTTGAAGGCGAAGCGCATGATCCGCTCGACGCCGGCGCGCGTCATGACGGACACGTCCGTCGCGGCCTCGATCGGATGGCCCTGGTGGACGCGGCCACCGACACCGGCGTACTCGCCCTCGGAGTTCTCGCGCACGATCACCCAGTCCAGGTCGCGCGGTCCGCAGCGCTTGAGCGGCGTGTCGATGCCGGGCAGCACGCGGGTCGGCCGCACGTTGGCGTACTGGTCGAAGCCCTGGCAGATCTTCAGCCGCAGGCCCCACAGCGTGATGTGGTCCGGGATGTCCGGATCGCCGGCCGAGCCGAACAGGATCGCGTCCTTGTCGCGCAGCGCCTCCAGGCCGTCGGCCGGCATCATCTCGCCGTGCGCGCGGTGCCAGTCGCCGCCCCAGCCGAACTGCTCGAAGTCGAAGCGGAAGCGATCGGTCGTGGCGGCGAGCGCCTCCAGCACCTCGCGGCCGGCGGGAATGACTTCCTTGCCGATGCCGTCGCCGGGGATCGTGGCGATGCGATAGGTCTTCATGGGAATGGGTCTCCGGTCTCGTGTCCAGGGCGGCCTCGGCTGAGGCCTCTCGGGATCGACTCTAGGGAGCGGCGACTGCCATGGATCGCGGCTACATTCAAGCCGTCCTTAACCTGGATTCAACAATCGGAGGGGCATCGGCATGGCGTCCAAGACCTCGCCGCGCAGGGAAGCCGCGGCCATGCCCGTGGCGGCGATCGCGCCGGCGGACCTGAGCTTCTTCTCGACGCTGTGCAGCGCCGGCAGCCTCAGCGCCGCCGCGCGCGAGCTCGGCATCACCACCGCCGCGGTGAGCAAGCACCTGTCGCAGATGGAGGGCCGGATCGGCACGCCGCTGCTGAGCCGCACGACGCGCCGCATGAGCCTGACGCAGGAGGGCGAGCTCTACCTGGACCATGCGCGGCGCATCCTGGCCGCGATCGACGACCTGCAGGAACTGCTCAGCGCCAGCGGCGGCACCGCGAGCGGCCTGCTGCGGGTGAACGCGACGCTGGGCTTCGGCCGCACGCACATCGCGCCGCTGATCTCGAGCTTCGCGCGCCAGCATCCGAAGCTGCAGGTGCAGCTGCAGCTGTCGGTCAATCCGCCGCCGCTGCACGAGGACGCCTTCGACGTCTGCATCCGTTTCGGACCGCCGCCCGATGCGCGGGTCATCGCACGGCGGATCGCGTCCAACCGCCGGCTGCTGTGCGCGTCGCCCGCCTACCTGAGGCGGCATGGCACGCCGAAGACGCCGGCCGAGCTGGTCCGTCACGACTGCATCGGCATCCGCCAGGGCGAGGAGGCCTATGGGCTGTGGCGACTGAGCGCGCGGCGCGGCCGCAAGACGGTGACCGAGGCGGTGAAGACGCGCGGCGCGCTGACCACCAACGACGGCGAGATCGCGGTGAACTGGGCGCTCGACGGTCACGGCATCCTGATGCGCGCGGAATGGGACATCGCGCGTTTCCTCGCCAGCGGGCGCCTGGTGCAGGTGCTGTCCGACTGGGAGACACCGGACGCCGACATCTATGCCGTCTATCCGCAGCGCGTCCAGGGAACGGCCCGGGTCCGGCAATTCGTCGAGCACCTGGCGCAGGC
>NZ_VOSR01000811.1:0-1531 GCF_007997345.1 Mitsuaria sp. TWR114 | reverse complement strand
GGCGCTGCTGCAGGCGATCAAGCGCGGGGAGGCGCAGGCGGTGCTGCTGGAGGATGCCGACACCAGTCTGATCGACTGGCTCGCCATGCTGCAGCTGCGCCTGGGCGGTGTCGTGCCGATCCTGGTCGTCGGTGGGGACAACGCTGTCGGCATGGTCGACGCGATGGCGCATGGCGCGACCGACTACGCCGACTACGTGGACTCGGTCGAGCCGCTGCTGACCCGGCTGCGGGCCCGCGTCGGCCGGCCGCAGCAGCTGCGGCGCATGGGGCTGGAGGTCGGCCCGTACTCGCTCGATATGCGGCCGCGTCGGCGGTGCGGCGCGACGACCAGGAGATCAGCCTGACCGCGCGCGAGTTCGCACTGGCCTGGGTGCTGTTCTCCAACGCCGGGCGGGTGGTCAGCGCGTCCAGCCTGACCGCGCGGGTCTGGGGCGGCGGCACCGACATCTGCAAGCGCACGCTGGAGCAGCATGTCTACCGGCTGCGGCGCAAGCTGAGCGGCGGCGCGACCGGGGCGGTGGTGCGGATCCAGGCGATCTACAGCATCGGCTACCGGCTCGACCTGCTGCATGAGCAGCCGCTGGCCTGGGCCATGCCGGACTACGGCAGCGCCGCCAGCGCCCAGCTGCCGCTGCATGCGCGCGGCCTGCCCCAGGAACAGCCGCCGGGCTACCTGCGCCATCTCTGGCCCGGCGAGTTCTGAGCGCGCCTCAGGCGCGGATCCAGAAGTAGTCGCCGGCGCAGATGCCGGCGAACATCTCCTCGGTCGCGTTGGCGATGTTGTCGCGCCAGTAGCGGCCGTGCTCGGCGTAGTGGGTCAGGGTCTCGGCCAGCCAGGGCGCGTCGATGCTGTCGCCCAGCGGCACGCGCACGATCAGCACGATGCCGCCGGTGTCCGCATGCAGGCCCAGCTGCGCCTGGTCCTGGGCGTAGACGCTGAGGTTGGCTTCCAGCAGCAGCCGGAACACGCGCAGCGTGCGGCCGGCGGTGACGATGCCGTAATGGAAGTTGAGGTACATCGCGCCGGGATCGTTCGAGAAGTTGGCGAGGTTGACTTCGAAGCCCTCGACCTCGATGGTGCCGCGGCGCAGCACGGCGTCGGCGTCCGGCAGCTCGATGAGCTGGCAGAGGTCGCGGACCAGCGACTGGAAGCGTTCCTGGCTCATGGGTCACGCGGCCGGCGCGTCCATCGAGGTCGCGCAGACCATCTCGATGCGGTCGCAGCTCAGGCGGGTCTGCAGCGGCGTCCGCGGCCGGTCCGCGTTCAGCAGCAGCAGGGGCAGCAGGGCGTGGCGGTTCTGGCGCGCTTCCTCGGCAGGATCGGCGGGATCGGTCGGCGCCGCGACCCGAGGGCCCGGTTCGGAGCGCTGGTCGAGCAGCGCCTGCTTGACCCGCGCGAGCGTCGCCAGCGGTCCCGGTTCCAGGCGCGACTGCAGGTAGGCGCGCACCGCCACCAGGCGCAGCGCGGCCAACTGCGTGACCAGACCCACCGACCCACCGGGAGCCGTCGGGGCGCCGCGTCCAGCCGT
>NZ_VOSR01000810.1:0-671 GCF_007997345.1 Mitsuaria sp. TWR114 | reverse complement strand
CGAATTCGTCGCCCGCGCGGCGCCGGACGGCCACACGCTGATGCTGGGCTATGTCGGGACGCATGCGATGAACCCGGCACTGCAGAAACTCCGCTACGACCCGGTGGCCGACTTCGAGCCGGTCGGCCTGGTGGGTTATTCGCCGACGCTGATGGTCGCCAATGCCCTGGCGCCGGTGAAGGACGTCCGGGACCTCGCGTCCCAGCTCAAGGCCAAACCCGACCGCTACAGCTACGCCTCCGCCGGCAACGGCACGGCGCCCCACTTCGCCGCCGAGCTCTTCAAGCTCAATGCCGGTGTCGACATGCTGGGCGTGCCCTACAAGGGCTCGGCGCCCGCCATCACCGACACGCTGGGCGGCCAGACACAGTTCATGTTCCCCAGCCTCTTCACCGCGATCCCCTATGTGAAGGCCGGCAAGCTCAAGCCGCTGGCCGTCGCCGGCCCCCGGCGCAGCCACCTGCTGCCCGATGTGCCGACGCTCAAGGAAGCGGGCGTCGACGGCGTCGAGGTGCAGCAGTGGTACGCCGTCTTCGCACCGGCGCGAACGCCCCGCCCCATCGTCGACAAGCTGAACAAGGCCCTCAACCAGGTGCTGGCCGACAAGGAGGTCGTCAAGCGCATCGAGGACCACGGCGCCGACGTCGAAGCCAGCACGCCGGAGCAGCTCG
>NZ_VOSR01000081.1:0-22851 GCF_007997345.1 Mitsuaria sp. TWR114 | reverse complement strand
GCAGGGCGCGGCGGTGATGGCGGCCTTCGCGCTTGGCTCCTCGCCGGGCCTGGTCGCCGGCCCCTGGCTGCTGGCGCGCCTGGGCGCCGAGCGGGGTGTCGCCAGTGGCGGGTCGGGTGTGCGAATCGCGACCCGGTTCTCCGGCGTCATGCTCGCCGCCGGCGCCCTGTGGGCGCTCGGTCACGGCCTGTGGGCGCAGATCCGCGCGTACTGCGGGTGAAGCCTCCAGGACCCGGCCGGGGCATCAGCCGATTGAAAGTTTCGCTGTCATAGAATCGGCGCTTCCGTTTGTCCCACCCACCCACGCGATTCGCGGAGACGACTCCATGTACCAGCACATCAAGGTGCCCGAGGGCGGCCAGAAGATCACGGTCAATGCCGACTTCTCGCTCAACGTTCCGAACAACCCGATCATTCCTTACATCGAGGGCGACGGCACCGGCTTCGACATCACCCCGGTGATGATCAAGGTGGTGGACGCGGCTGTGGCGAAGGCCTACGGCGGCGCCAAGAAGATCCACTGGATGGAGATCTACGCCGGCGAGAAGTCGACGAAGGTCTACGGCCCCGACGTGTGGCTGCCGGAGGAGACGCTGCAGGTCCTGAAGGACTACGTCGTCTCGATCAAGGGCCCGCTGACGACGCCCGTGGGCGGCGGCATCCGCTCGCTGAACGTGGCGCTGCGCCAGGAACTGGACCTGTACGTCTGCCTGCGCCCGGTGCGCTGGTTCAAGGGTGTACCCTCGCCGGTCAAGGAACCCGAGAAGACCGACATGGTCATCTTCCGCGAGAACTCGGAAGACATCTACGCCGGCATCGAGTTCGAAGCCCAGAGCGACAAGGCCAAGAAGCTGATCAAGTTCCTGCAGGAGGAATTCGGCGTCAAGAAGATCCGCTTCCCGGAAACCTCGGGCATCGGCGTCAAGCCGGTGTCGAAGGAAGGCACGGAGCGCCTGGTCCGCAAGGCCATCCAGTACGCGATCGACAACGACAAGCCCAGCGTCACGATCGTGCACAAGGGCAACATCATGAAGTTCACCGAAGGTGGCTTCCGTGACTGGGCCTACGCCCTGGCCCAGAAGGAATTCGGCGCCGAGCTGATCGACGGTGGCCCGTGGTGCAAGTTCAAGAACCCGAAGACCGGCAAGGACATCGTGGTCAAGGACAGCATCGCCGACGCGTTCCTGCAGCAGATCCTGCTGCGCCCGGCCGAGTACTCGGTCGTCGCGACGCTGAACCTGAACGGCGACTACATCTCCGACGCGCTGGCTGCCCAGGTCGGCGGCATCGGCATCGCCCCGGGCGCGAACCTGAGCGACTCCGTCGCCATGTTCGAAGCGACCCACGGCACCGCGCCGAAGTACGCGGGCAAGGACTACGTGAACCCCGGTTCCGAGATCCTGTCGGCTGAAATGATGCTGCGCCACATGGGCTGGACCGAAGCGGCCGACCTGATCATCTCGTCGATCGAGAAGTCGATCCTGTCGAAGAAGGTCACGTACGACTTCGCCCGCCTGCTGGACGGCGCGACGCAAGTGTCGTGCTCCGGTTTCGGCCAGGTCATGATTGACAATATGTGAGTCCAGGCCGGCGTAAGCCGGTCCCGACCCGCGACCCCGGCCTGACCCGCCGGGGTTTTCTTTTTTGGGAATCGGCGAACGGCGGCCCGGCGGCGGCCGGCGGTTATCCCAATGCAGAAGGCCCGCTCGCGCGGGCCTTGCTGTGGACGGTGGATCAGCGCAGGCGGGTCACGCCGCTGCCTGCTGTTGCCCGGCCAGGTTGTCCGCCATCAGCGGGATGCCCAGGGGCGCCTCCATCGCATCGCCGCCGTCCAGCGGGCGGATGTTCTGGGCCAGCTGGCCCTTGGGGCCCTGGACCAATTCATAGCTCACCTTGGAGCCCTGCTTCAGCGTCCGGAAGCCGTCCATCTGAATGGCCGAGAAATGGGCGAAAACGTCCCCTCCGCCTTGTTCGGGTTCAATAAAGCCAAACCCCTTGGCATCGTTGAACCACTTGACCGTGCCTGTTGCCATCGTTCTTCTCCATCCCGGTGTCTTTTTCGCACCGGGGCGGATTCTCAAATCCGTGTCAAGCCAGTGTCAATTGAGGAACTCCCCGGGGTGTGGCGCCGCGAAGGTGACAAACTCGGGGCATTGACAGGCGTTGGCCCGTCCCCATGTAGGGTGCTCCCGCTGTTTATAGAATCGGCTCATGCCTTTGTTTGCTCAACAGTTCCCCCCGGCGGGTCCCCCTGGCGGCGCGCCGCCGCCGGGCACGGAGGAGGGTGGGAATTCCACCACGCTGGAGCGTGTCGCTCAGAAGACGGAGCCTCCGCGCCTGTATCAGGTGCTGATGCTCAATGACGACTTCACGCCGATGGAGTTTGTGGTGATGGTCTTGCAGGAGTATTTCCGCCATGACCTGGATACGGCCACCCAGATCATGTTGAAGATCCATCACGAAGGCCGCGGCGTCTGCGGTGTATTCACCAAGGACGTGGCGGCCACCAAGGTCGAAATGGTGTCGGCGGCCGCACGGCGCGCCGGTCACCCCCTGCAGTGCATTATGGAGGCCGCATGATTGCGCAAGAGCTTGAAGTCAGCCTGCACATGGCGTTTGTCGAGGCACGCCAGCAGCGCCACGAGTTCATCACCGTGGAACACCTGCTGATGGCGCTGCTGGACAACCCGTCCGCGGCCGAGGTGCTGCGCGCCTGCGCAGCGAATATCGAGGACCTGCGCAAGTCGCTTGCGCAGTTCATCAAGGAAAACACCCCCACCGTCGGTGGCACGGACGAGGTCGACACGCAGCCCACGCTGGGATTCCAGCGCGTGATCCAGCGCGCGATCATGCATGTGCAGTCCACCGGCAACGGCAAGAAGGAAGTGACCGGTGCCAACGTGCTGGTCGCGATCTTCGGCGAGAAGGACTCCCACGCGGTCTACTACCTGCACCAGCAGGGCGTCACCCGCCTGGACGTCGTCAACTTCATCGCCCACGGCATCAAGAAGAGCGAGCCGCCCGAGCCCCCGAAGGGCCCGGAAGGCAACGGTGCCGAGTCCGAACGCGAGGAAGGCGAAGGCCAGGGCCAGGGCGGCGGCAAGGGCAGCCCGCTCGAGCAGTTCACCCAGAACCTCAACCAGCACGCCCGCGACGGCAAGATCGATCCGCTGATCGGCCGCGAGCTCGAGGTCGAGCGCGTGGTGCAGGTGCTGTGCCGCCGCCGCAAGAACAACCCGCTGCTGGTGGGCGAAGCCGGCGTGGGCAAGACCGCGATCGCCGAAGGCCTGGCCTGGCGCATCACCGAGGGGCAGGTGCCCGACGTGCTGGCCGAGGCGGTGGTCTATTCGCTGGACATGGGCGCGCTGCTGGCGGGCACCAAGTACCGCGGCGACTTCGAGCAGCGCCTCAAGGCGGTGATCAAGCAGCTCAAGGACCAGCCCGGCGCGATCCTGTTCATCGACGAGATCCACACGCTGATCGGCGCCGGCGCGGCCTCGGGCGGCACGCTGGACGCGAGCAACCTGCTCAAGCCGGCGCTGTCCTCGGGCCAGCTCAAGTGCATCGGCGCGACCACCTTCAGCGAGTACCGCGGCATCTTCGAGAAGGACGCGGCACTGTCGCGGCGCTTCCAGAAGATCGACGTGGTCGAGCCGACCGTGGACCAGACCGTCGAGATCCTGAAGGGCCTGAAGTCGCGCTTCGAGGAGCACCACAGCGTCAAGTACGCGCTCGGTGCGCTGCAGGCCGCGGCGGAGCTGTCGGCCAAGTACATCAATGACCGTCACCTGCCCGACAAGGCGATCGACGTCATCGACGAGGCTGGCGCCGCGCAGCGCGTGCTGCCCAAGAGCAAGCAGAAGAAGACCATCACTCGCGCCGAGGTCGAGGACATCGTCGCCAAGATCGCGCGCATTCCGCCGGCCTCGGTGTCGTCGGACGACCGCGGCAAGCTCAAGAGCCTGGACCGCGACCTGAAGAGCGTGGTCTTCGGCCAGGATCCGTCCATCGATGCGCTGTCCGCGGCCATCAAGATGGCGCGCTCGGGCCTGGGCAAGCCGGACAAGCCGATCGGCTCCTTCCTGTTCAGCGGTCCGACGGGCGTGGGCAAGACCGAGGTCGCCAAGCAGCTCGCCTACATCCTGGGCATCGAGCTGATCCGCTTCGACATGTCCGAGTACATGGAGCGCCACGCGGTCAGCCGCCTGATCGGCGCGCCTCCGGGTTATGTCGGCTTCGACCAGGGCGGCCTGCTGACCGAGGCGATCACCAAGAAGCCGCATGCGGTGCTGCTGCTCGACGAAATCGAGAAGGCGCATCCGGACGTCTTCAACGTGCTGCTGCAGGTGATGGACCATGGCACGCTGACCGACAACAACGGGCGCAAGGCCGACTTCCGCAACGTGATCATCATCATGACCACGAACGCGGGCGCGGAGGCGATGACCAAGTCGACGATCGGCTTCACGACCAAGCGCGAGCAGGGCGACGAGATGGCCGACATCAAGCGGCTGTTCACGCCGGAGTTCCGCAACCGCCTGGACGCCATCGTCAACTTCGGCGCGCTGAACGAGGACATCATCCTGCGCGTGGTGGACAAGTTCCTGCTGCAGCTCGAGAGCCAACTGGCCGAGAAGAAGGTCGAGGTCACCTTCAGCGACGCGCTGCGCAAGCACCTGGCGGCCAAGGGCTTCGATCCGCAGATGGGCGCACGTCCGATGCAGCGCCTGATCCAGGACACCATCCGGCGCGCGCTGGCGGACGAGCTGCTGTTCGGTCGCCTGGTCGACGGTGGTCGCCTGAGCGTGGACGTGGACGACAAGGGCGAGGTCCAGCTCGACATCACGCCCAACAAGAAGGACAACAAGCCCAAGGCGGAGCCGGCGACGGCCGACTGACGCCCGCCCCCTCCACCGAAAGCCCGCTCACGCGGGCTTTTTCATGCCTGCTCGGTGTATCGCATCAAGGGAACCCGGGCCCCGTCTCCGCAGCTTAAGGAGGGAATTTGGCGGCCGTGGCGGCCGCCAAAGGAGGGAGACGGAGGAGACGGGGCCCGGGTTCCCTTGATGGTGCTCAATCGCGTGCCGGGTCCTGCCTGAAGAAGCCAACGAGGAGCCGATACAGCCGCGGCTGCTCGGCGAGCAGCTCGTGCGGCGCGACGAAGAAGGCCTCGACGGCGACGGCGAAGAATTCCTCGGGCGCCTCGGCGCCGTAGGGATCGATGAGCGTTGCATGCCCCGCATCGACCTGGTCGCAGAACCAGTGCCATTCGGCCTCCATCGTCGCGCCCCATTGCTGCCGCAGGGCGGGGTCGTCGATGGGCGGCGCGCCGTCGGGCTCCCCGTCGCGCATGTCGAGCACATGCGCGAACTCGTGGATGACGACGTTGTAGACCGAGTCGTGGCCTTCCACGCGCTCGGTCGCCTCGGGTGCGATCTCGCTCCAGGCGAGCATCAGCGGGCCGCCTTCCATCGCCTCGCCGGCCAGGGTTTCGTCGTACGCGTGCACCACGCCGTCCTCGTCCATCGTCTCGCGGGCGGCGACCACTTCGCCCTCGTGCATGACGATGCCGACGAAGCCGTCGTACCAGGACAGTCCCAGCTTCAGCACCGGCAGGCAGGCCTGCGCGGCCACGGCGACGGCCACCTCGTCGGTGACCTCGAAGCCGCCGGCGCCATGGAACTCCTTGGACGCCAGGAACAGCGAGCAGAGCCGGCGCAGCTCGGTCCGGTCCGCCTCGGAACGCCGGGCGATGAACGGGTATTGCGCCAGCGTCAGCGTCCAGAGCTCGTCGGGAATCGCGTACTGGTCAAGCAGCTGGCGCTCGCGGCGTGCGCGCCAGCGCTGGAGCAGGTCGCCGATCACGGCGAGCCGCCTCCCGCATGCGGGTCCGGCGCGGCCGCGTGCATCGGTGCGATGCGATGCAGGCCCCGGGCGTCCATCACCAGCACATCCCCGCGACCGGGACCGTGGTCGTAGTCCCAATCGGACAGCACCGCGCGTGCGAGGCCGTCGCCGAGGTCATGGAGCGCCGGGCGATGCGTGTGGCCATGGATCAGCGTGTCGCAGCCGGCATCGCGCAGCCAGGCCCGGGCCGCGTCGTCGTCGACATCCGCCCAGGTCGAGGGATCGCTCTGGTGCATGCGGCTCTTCGCCCGCAGATGTCGCGCCAGCGCGCGTCGCGCGAAGAGCGGCATCGCACGCAGCGCCGCCAGCACCCCGGGACGCCGCACCGCCGCGCGGGCGCGCAGGTAGCCGACATCGCCCAGGCAGAGCTGATCGCCATGGCTCAGCAGCCAACCGCGTCCGAAGGCTTCCAGCCGCGCCGGGTCCGGCAGCAGCCGCATGCCGGCGTCCTCGGCCATCGGCTCGCCGAGCGCGAAGTCGCGGTTGCCGTGCATGAAGAAGAGGGGTTTGCGCGCGGAGACCCCGCGCAGCAGTTCGAGCGCGAATTGCTCGAACGTACCGGCCTGCCAGCGCGCGTCGTCGCCGATCCAGGCCTCGAAGATGTCGCCCAGCAGGAAGATCGCATCCGCGGGCGTGGCCGACAGGTGGGCGCGCAGTCGCGCCAGCGTCGCCGGCATGTCCGGCGACAGGTGCAGATCGGAGATCAGGTCGATCCGCCGCCAGCCGGGCTCGGCCCGCAGCGTCGCCAGGGGCGACGGCAGTCGGGGCGCGGGCGACACGGGGCGGGCGGCGGAACCGCGACTCACTCGACCGCGACGGCGCGCTCGATGATGACCGCGTCGACCGGCACGTCGTCGTGGAAGCCTGAACGGCTGGTCTTGACCTTCTCGATCTTGTCCACGACGTCCTGGCCGCCGACGACCTTGCCGAACACCGCGTAGCCCCAGCCCGACGGGCTTTCGCTCTTGAAGTTCAGGAAGTCGTTGTCGACGGTGTTGATGAAGAACTGCGCGCTGGCCGAGTGCGGCGCATTGGTGCGCGCCATCGCCACGGTGTACTTGTCGTTCTTCAGGCCGTTGTTGGCCTCGTTCTGGATCGGGGCGTCGGTGGGCTTCTGCTTCATGCCCTCCTCGAAGCCGCCGCCCTGGGCCATGAAGCCCTTGATGACGCGATGGAAGATGGTGCCGTCGTAATGGCCCTTGGCCACGTAGGCCAGGAAGTTCTCGACGGTCTTGGGGGCCTTGGCGTCATCCAGCTCGAGGGTGATCAGACCCTGGTTGGTGTGCAGTTCGACTTTCTTGCTCATGTCGGTGACTCCTTATTTCTCGACGGTGGCCTTGTGGATGAGGATGGGCGTGCCGGGCAGGTTCTGGAACGCCGGATTCTTGGGCGATGGCGCGGTCGGCACGGCCCGGATCTTGTCGACGACCTCCATGCCCTCGGACACGTAGCCGAAGACCGCATAGCCGCGGCCGTCGGCGGCGAAGCCGGGGTCCAGGGCCGGGTTGTCGACGACGTTGATGAAGAACTGCGAGGTCGCGGAGTTCGGATCGTTGGTCCGCGCCATCGCGACGCTGCCGCGGATGTTCATCAGGCCGTTGCCGGCCTCCAGCGGAATCGGCGCCTTGGTCGGGCGCTGCTTCAGGTCGGGCGTGTAGCCGCCGGTCTGGATCATGAAGTCGCCGATGACGCGATGGAAGATCACGCCGTTGTAATGGCCGGCCTTCACGTAGGCGAGGAAATTGGCGACGGTCTTGGGCGCCTTCTCGGCGTCCAGCGTGATCTTGATGTCGCCGACGCTGGTGTTCAGCTTGACGACCTGCGCCTGGGCGAGCGATGCCGCCAGGCTCAGCACGGCGGCGCCGGCGGCGAGCAGGAGTGGGGATGTCCTCATGGTCCTCGGGTCGGTGGGGGTGGCGGAAGGGGGCGGGCGGCGATGTGCGGCGGTGTGCGGGCGTGGCGCGCGGTCGGGGCGCGCCCCCGCCGATCATCGCTGCTGGGCGCCCTTGGCGTTGTTGAACGCGGTGACGCGCTGCAGCTTGACCTTCAGAGCGGTGTCGTCGCCCAGCGCCTGCTTGAGCGCGCGTTCATACGATTGCTGGGCCAGGCGCATGAGCACGTCGCCCATGTTCTCCTGCGCCTGCGCATGGTCCGGCTGCAGGTCCAGCGCGCGGGTCAGTGCCTGGCGCGCCGCCTCGTACTCGCCGCGCGCCGCATGGATGACGGCGAGGTTGTTGTAGGGATCGGCGAGGTCGGGGAAGTCCTCGGTCAGCCGCGTGAAGATCACACGGGCCCGCTCCAGCTGCTGGGTCTCCAGCAGCATGGTGCCGAGCGCGAAGCGCAGGCGGGGGTCGTCGGGCGTGGTCTTGAGGCCGGCTTCGGCGGTCTGGATGGCCTGCTCGCGCTTGCCGGCGGCCCACTGGGCCTGGGCCTCGTCGAGCACGGCGGCGTGCGTCAGGGTCGCGCCGGTCATCGCCAGGGCGACGCAGCAGGCTCGGAACAGGGCGGGGAGTCTTGGCATAAAGTCGGGCCGCTATACTGCCGGGCATTCTAGAGCGAGCTTTCGTCTCCCGCTCGTCCCCCGGCCGGCCCTCCGCCCCACCCGCACCGCACCGTCGAATGCGCCGACGCCCAGCGACCCGTCGCTGGCCCGGCGCGACATACGTATGTCTTCCTTGCGCATCTACAACACGCTGACCCGCCAGCTGCAGCCCTTCCAACCGATCGAGCCGGGCAAGGTCCGCCTGTACGTCTGCGGCATCACCGTCTACGACCTGTGCCACATGGGGCATGCGCGGATGAATCTCGCCTTCGACGTCGTCTATCGCTGGCTGTCCGCCAGCGGCTACGACGTCACCTTCGTGCGCAACATCACCGACATCGAGGACAAGATCATCCGCCGCGCGCTCGAGCGCGGCATCACGATCCGCCAGCTGACCGACGAGATGATCGCGGCCATGCACCGCGACTTCGCGGCGCTGGGCATCGCCACGCCGACGCACGAGCCGCGCGCCACCGACTACGTCCCGCAGATGCTGGACATCATCGGCAAGCTCGAGGCCAAGGGCCTGGCCTACCACGCCGACGGCGGCGACGTGAACTACGCGGTGCGCAAGTTCGAGGGCTACGGCAAGCTCAGCGGCAAGTCGCCGGACCAACTGCGCGCCGGAGAGCGCGTCGCGGTCGACGACGGCAAGCGCGACCCGCTGGACTTCGTGCTCTGGAAGTCGGCCAAGCCCGACGAGCCGGCCGAGGCCAAGTGGGCCAGCCCCTGGGGCGAAGGCCGTCCCGGCTGGCACATCGAGTGCTCCGCGATGAGCTGCGCGCTGCTGGGCGAGCGCTTCGACATCCACGGCGGCGGCATGGACCTGCAGTTCCCGCACCATGAGAACGAGATCGCGCAGAGCGAGGGCGCCTTCGGCCATCCCTTCGTCAACCTCTGGATGCACAACGGCTTCCTGAACATCGACGGCGAGAAGATGTCCAAGAGTTTGGGCAACTTCTTCACCATCCAGGAAGTGCTGGAGAAGTTCGACGGCGAGTCGATCCGCTTCTTCATGCTGCGCACGCAGTACCGCAGCCCGTTCAACTTCAGCGACGTCAGCCTGGACGACGCGCGCACCGCGCTGCGCCGGCTCTACACCGCGCTGGACGCGGTGGCGCCGGCGGACGTGGCGATCGACTGGACGCAGGGGCCGGCGGCGGCCTTCAAGGCCGCGATGGACGACGACTTCAACACGCCGGGCGCGCTGGCCGTGCTGTTCGAACTGGCCAACCAGGTCAATCGCGACCGCTCCGCGCAGGATGCCGGGCTGCTCAAGGCGCTCGGCGGCGTGCTGGGCGTGCTGCAGCAGTCGCCCAAGGCCTTCCTGCAGGCGGCGCCGGCCTGGACGAAGGCGCGATCGAGGCGCAGATCGCCGCGCGCGCCGCGGCCAAGGCGGGCCGTGACTTCGCCGAGGCCGACCGCATCCGCAAGGCGCTGCTCGATCAGGGCATCGAGCTGAAGGATTCCGCCACCGGCACGACCTGGGTTCGCGCGTCGAAGGTGGGAGAGCAGGCCTGATGGCGCGTGTGGCGACCGCCGGGGTGACCCCGGACTACTGGGACGAGGCCTGCAGACACCTGGTCAAGCGCGACCGGGTGATGAAGAAGCTGATCCCGCAATTCGGCGAAGCGCGGCTGCAGAGCCGCGGCGACGCGTTCACCACGCTGGCGCGTTCGATCGTCGGTCAGCAGATTTCGGTGAAGGCCGCGCAGAGCGTGTGGGACAAGTTCGCCGAGCTGACCTCGGGGCCGTCCAACCGCATCAAGCCGACCGAGGTGCTGGGCCTGGAGAAGGCGGCGCTGCGCGAAGTCGGCCTCTCGGTGCGCAAGGTCGAGTACCTCAGCGACCTGGCGCAGCATTTCGAGTCGGGCCAGGTCCATGTGCGCCAATGGGCGCAGATGGAGGACGAAGCCATCATCGAGGAACTGGTCGCGATCCGCGGCATCGGCCGCTGGACGGCCGAGATGTTCCTGATCTTCCACTTGATGCGCCCGAACGTGCTGCCGCTGGACGACCTGGGATTGCTAAAGGGCATCAGCCAGCATTACTTCAGCGACGAGCCGGTGTCGCGGGCTGAGGCCCGTGAACTGGGCGAAGGTTGGGCCCCGTATCGCTCGGTGGCCACATGGTACATTTGGCGGAGCCTCGATCCGCTACCCGTGGATTACTGAGAATGAGCAAGAAACACTTCCTCGAATTCGAGCAGCCCATCGCCGAGCTCGAAACCAAGATCGACGAACTCCGCTACGTGCAGAGCGAGTCCGCGGTGGACATCTCCGAGGAGATCGACCGCCTGGGCAAGAAGAGCCACCAGCTGACGAAGGACATCTACGCGAATGTCCTGCCGTGGCAGGTCTATCAGGTGGCTCGCCATCCGCAACGTCCGCAGACGCTGGACTACTGCGCCGAAGTCTTCACCGAATTCCAGGAGCTGCACGGCGACCGCCATTTCGCGGATGACGCCGCGATCGTCGGCGGCCTGGCACGCTTCAATGGCCAGGCCTGCATGGTCATCGGCCACCAGCGCGGCGCCGACGCCAAGGAGCGCACGCTGCGCAACTTCGGCATGCCGCGCCCGGAGGGCTATCGCAAGGCGCTGCGCCTGATGAAGCTGGCCGAGAAGTTCGGCCTGCCGGTCTTCACCTTCATCGACACGATGGGCGCATACCCCGGCATCGGTGCAGAGGAACGCGGCCAGTCGGAGGCGATCGGCCGCAACATCTTCGAGATGGCCCAGCTGGAAGTGCCCATCGTCGCGACGGTGATCGGCGAGGGCGGCTCCGGCGGCGCGCTGGCCATCGGCGTCGCCGACCAGGTGCTGATGCTGCAGTTCTCCGCCTACTCGGTGATCTCGCCCGAAGGCTGCGCGTCCATCCTCTGGAAGACCGCCGCGCGCGCGTCCGAGGCCGCCGAGGCCCTGGGCATCACCGCGCATCGCCTCAAGGCCCTGGGCCTGATCGACAAGATCGTCAACGAGCCGGTCGGCGGCGCGCACCGCGATCCGAAGCAGATGGCTTCGAACCTGAAGCGCGCCCTTGGTGATGCGCTGCGCCAGGTCTCCGACCTGAAGACCAAGGATCTGCTGGAGCGCCGCTATGAGCGCCTGCAGGCCTATGGTCGATTCAGCGACACCAAGAGCCGCTGATCCCGCCGGATCCGCCACCCTCGGCGATCCGGCACCACGCCGCGTGATCGCGGTCGCCTGCAGCGGCGGCCGCGACTCGACGGCGCTCCTCCATGCCACCGCCAGCGCCGCCCGTTCATTCGGTGTCCGCGTGGTGGCGCTGCACATCCATCACGGCCTGAGCGCCCACGCGGACGCGTGGCTCGCGCAGCTGCGCGAGCAGGTGACCGAGTGGGCTGCGCAAGGGCTGCCGGTGGAGTTCGTCCATGAGCGCCTGACGGATGCGCCGGCGCCTGGCGACAGCACCGAGGCATGGGCCCGTGCCGGCCGCTACGAGGCGCTGCAGCGCCTGGCCCTGGCCGCCGGCGCCGACCTGCTGCTGCTGGCGCACCACCGCCGCGATCAAGCCGAAACCTTCCTGTTGCAGGCCCTGCGCGGCGCCGGTGTCGCGGGCCTGTCCTCGATGCCGCGCGCGCAGTGGCGCGACGGTGTCTGCTGGGCTCGCCCCTGGCTGGACCATCCGCGGGAAGCGATCGAGGCTTATGTCCACGAGCACAAGCTGAGCTTCGTCGACGACAACAGCAATGGCGATCCACGCTTCGCGCGCAACCGGCTGCGCCAGACCCTCTGGCCGGCGCTGATGGCGCAGGGCGCGGGCGCGGAAACCGCATTGGCGCGCGCGGCCGGATGGGCGCAGGAAGCGGCTGAACTCCAGCGCGAGGTGGCCGAGGATGATCTCGCGCAATGGGCCGATGCGAGCGGCCTCGCGCAGGCGATGCTGACGTCCCTCAGCCCGGCGCGCGCGACCAACGCGCTGCGGGCCTGGCTGCATCGCGTCAGCGGACGGGCGGCACCGGCCACGCTGATCCGACGGCTCCTCGACGAAGCGCCCGCTGCCACGGTGGCGCGATGGCCGCTGGGCGCTCCGAGCTCGATGGGCGATGCTGAACTGCACCTCTATCGCGGCCGCTTCTTCGTGCAGACCCGCTCGAAGACGCCGCCTCTCGCGCCCGCGGAGGCGTTGCCGGCGTCGCTCATCGGACTGGGCATCGCCATGAGCCCCTCCGCACCGCGCGAGCGCCTCGACCTCGCGCGCGCCGGCCGCCATCCGATCCCGTCGTGGGGCGGCGCATTCGATGTCGAACCCGTGACCACGGGGGGCGTCGCGCTTTCTGCGCTCAGCAATGTCGAGTTGCGCCGGCGCGAAGGCGGCGAGCAGTTCCAGTCGCATCCCAAGGGCCTCGCGCGGGCGCTGAAGAAATGCTGGCAGAGCGCGGGAATCCCCGCTGTCCAGAGGGAAGGGCCCCTGGTCTACGTCGACGGACGTCTGCTCTTCGTGCCCGGCCTGGGCCTGGATGCGCGCTGGCGTTCGGACGCCGGCGAAGCACAAATGACGCTGCGATGGGTGCCGGATGCATGCGGATCACGCATGGGCAGCGACGTTGCGGGCAAGGGCGCGTCTTAGAATCGCCCGCTGTGGTCGCGGTGCACCTCCTTCCCGCGCTAACGCGGACGCCGCCAGGGCGTCCCACCAGCAGTCTCTGACACTCCCATGGCATTGATCGTTCACAAGTACGGCGGCACCTCGATGGGGTCGACCGACCGTATCCGCAATGTCGCCAAGCGCGTCGCCAAATGGGCGCGGGCCGGCCACCAGATGGTGGTGGTCCCCTCGGCGATGAGCGGCGAGACCAACCGCCTGCTCGGCCTGGCCAAGGAACTGTCGCCCGGCAGTTCCTCGCCGTCGCTGATGCGCGAGCTCGACATGATCGCCTCCACCGGCGAGCAGGTCTCGGTGGGCCTGCTCGCCATCGCGCTGCAGGCCGAGGGCATGGACGCGGTCAGCTACACCGGCTGGCAGGTCGGCGTGTCGACCGACAACTCGTACACCAAGGCCCGCATCGAGAGCATCGACGACGCGAAGGTCAAGGCCGACCTGGAGGCCGGCAAGGTCGTCGTGATCACCGGCTTCCAGGGCGTGGACGAGGACCGCAACATCACGACGCTGGGCCGTGGTGGCTCGGACACGTCGGCGGTGGCGATCGCGGCGGCGATCAAGGCCGACGAATGCCTGATCTACACCGACGTCGACGGCGTCTACACCACCGATCCGCGCGTCGTGCCGGAAGCCCGGCGCATGAGCACCATCAGCTTCGAGGAGATGCTGGAGATGGCGTCGCTCGGCTCCAAGGTGCTGCAGATCCGCTCGGTGGAATTCGCCGGCAAGTACCGCGTGCCGATGCGCGTGCTGAGCAGCTTCACGCCGTGGGACATCGACATCAACGAGGAAGCCAAGTCCGGCACCCTGATCACTTTTGAAGAGGACGAACAAATGGAACAAGCCGTCGTCTCCGGCATTGCATTCAACCGCGACGAGGCCAAGGTGACGCTGCTGGGCGTGCCGGACAAGCCCGGCATCGCGTTCCAGATCCTGGGCCCGGTGGCCGACGCCAACATCGATGTCGACGTCATCATCCAGAACGTGTCGCAGGACGGGAAGACCGACTTCTCCTTCACCGTGCACCGCAACGACTACCAGCGCGCGATGGAGCTGCTGGAGAAGACCGTCGGCCCGGCGGTGCAGGCTGCCAAGGTGATCGGCGACCAGCGCATCTGCAAGGTGTCCATCGTCGGCATCGGCATGCGCTCGCATGTGGGCGTGGCGTCGAAGATGTTCCGCTCGCTGTCGGAAGAGGGCATCAACATCCAGATGATCACGACCAGCGAGATCAAGACCTCCGTCGTCATCGACGAGAAGTACATGGAACTGGCCGTGCGCGCGCTGCATCGCGCGTTCGATCTGGACCAGGAAATCGAAGCCTGAGCGCCGGTCGCACGGCGATTCAACCGGAGTTTCGGTTGAGGGCCTGGAAAGCCATGCTATAGTCGCTGCTTCTCCGGTTGGAGACGTGACCGAGTGGCCGAAGGTGCTCCCCTGCTAAGGGAGTATGCGGGCAAAACCTGCATCGAGGGTTCGAATCCCTCCGTCTCCGCCAACCAGATGTGAAACCCCCGCAGCGCAAGTTGCGGGGGTTTTCGCATTTAGGGTCGGCATGCTTGGCCCGATGTGGCCTACAGTGGGTCGCATGTACACGCCCAAGCATTTCGACCTGCCGGATCTCTCGCACGCGCGGTTGATGATCCAGGAGCATCCGTTGGCCACGCTGATGCTGATCGATCCCACGCACGGCCTGTCGGCGACACCGGTGCCGATGATCTGGGGCGCGCCGAGCGAGGCGTCGAGCAGCGCGACGGGCCAGGCGTCGACCGGCGAGGGCTGGTGGCTCGAGGGCCACCTCGCGCGCGCGAACCCGCATGTGGCGGCGCTGATGTCCGGCGAGATCGGCGAGGTGCTGGTGCAGTTCAACGGGCCTGGCGCGTACATCTCGCCCAGCCACTACGACACGCCGCTGTCGGTGCCGACCTGGAACTACCTGACCCTGCAGGTCCATGGCGGCGTGCAGGTCATCGACGACGAGGCCGGCAAGGATGCGTTGCTCAAGCGCCTGATCGCGACGCAGGAGCCCGATTACGCCGCGCAGTGGCGCGGTCTGCCGGCGGACTTCCAGCGCAAGCTGCTGGGCGCGATCGTGGGTTTCCGCATTCCGGTCGAGCGCTGGACGATGAAGGCCAAGCTCAGCCAGAACCGCACCGCCGACGAGCGTGCGCGGATCCTCGCGCACCAGGAGCACCATGGCTCGCTTGAGGAGCAGATGCTGGCGCGCTGGGTGCGCGAGCTCACGCCGCGCTGATCGCCGCCGGGGCGTCGGCACTCGCCGGCGCGACGCTGGAAAGCACAAGGCCCGCACGAAGCGGGCCTTGTCGTTGGTGAACGCGTGGCGGCCGCGGGCCGCCTGCGCTCACATGCTCACGTAGTTCGGACCGCCGCCGCCTTCCGGCGTGACCCAGACGATGTTCTGCGTCGGGTCCTTGATGTCGCAGGTCTTGCAGTGCACGCAGTTCTGCGCGTTGATCTGCAGGCGCTGCGCGCCGGCGTCGCCGACGAACTCGTACACGCCGGCCGGGCAGTAGCGGCTTTCCGGGCCGGCGTACTTGGCCAGGTTGACGTCCACCGGCACGCTGTCGTTCTTCAGCGTCAGGTGCGCGGGCTGGTTCTCCTCATGGTTCGTGTTGGACACGAACACCGACGACAGCCGGTCGAAGGTCAGCTTGCCGTCGGGCTTCGGATACTCGATCTTCGGCATCTCCGACGCCGGGCGCAGGTAGGCATGATCAGGCTTGTCGCGATGCAGCGTCCACGGCGGGCTCTTGATGCCGATCTTGGGCAGCAGCCATTGCTCGATGCCGGTCATCAGCGTGCCAACGGTGTTGCCCTTCTTGAACCAGGTCTTGAAGTTGCGCGATTGATCGAGCTCCTCGCGCAGCCAGCTGCGCTCGAAGGCGGCGGGGTAGGCGCTGAGCTCGTCCAGCGAGCGCCCCGCGGCGAGCGCCTCGGCGATCGCGTCGGCGCACATCATCCCGGACTTGATCGCGGCATGGCTGCCCTTGATGCGCGCGGCGTTCAGGTAGCCGGCGTCGTCGCCCACCAGCGCGCCGCCGGGGAAGACCTGCTTGGGCAGGCTCAGCAGGCCGCCCGCGGTGATCGCGCGCGCGCCATAACCCAGGCGCTTGCCGCCTTCGATGTGCTTGCGGATCGCGGGGTGCGTCTTCCAGCGCTGCATTTCCTCGAAGGGCGACAGCCACGGATTCTTGTAGTCGAGTCCGACCACGAAGCCCAGCGTCACCTTGTTGCCCTCGAGGTGGTACAGGAAGCCGCCGCCGTAGGTCTCGCTGTCCATCGGCCAGCCGGCGGTGTGCACCACCAGGCCCGGCTGCGCCTTGTCGGCCGGCACTTCCCACAGCTCCTTGATGCCGATGCCGTAGGTCTGCGGATCCTTGCCGGCGTCGAGCTGGAACTTCGCGATCAGCTGCTTGCCCAGGTGGCCGCGCGCACCCTCCGCGAAGATCGTGTACTTGCCGTGCAGCTCCATGCCGAGCTGGAAGCCCTCATGCGGCTCGCCGTCCTTGCCCAGGCCGACGTTGCCGGTGGCCACGCCCTTGACGCGACCCTGCTCGTCGTAGATGACCTCGGCGGCGGCGAAGCCGGCGAAGATCTCCACGCCTAGCGCCTCGGCCTGCTGCGCCAGCCACTTGGTGACGTTGCCCAGCGAGATGACGTAGTTGCCCCCGTTGTGGAAGCAGCCCGGGATCAGGAACTGCGGCGTGTCGGTGTGGCCGGACTCGCTCAGGAACAGCACCTGGTCGCCGGTGACGGGCTGGTTCAGCGGGGCGCCCAGTTCCTTCCAGTTGGGGAACAGCTCGGTGAGGGCCTTGGGGTCCATGACCGCGCCCGACAGGATGTGGGCGCCGGCCTCCGAGCCCTTCTCCAGCACGACGACCGAGATCTCCTGGCCCTTCTCGGCCGCGATCTGCTTGAGCCGGATCGCGGTGGCCAGGCCCGCGGGACCACCGCCGACGACCACCACGTCGTAGTCCATGCTGTCGCGGGGACCGTACTGGGCAACAAGTTCTTCGGAGGTCATGGTCATCCTTGCTCGTTCTAGTAAGAGGCCTGGCCGCGACCGCGCGGTCGGCGGGCGGGGGCCGGCTCGCGGTCTGGCTGGGGCGGGTTGCGGCGCATTCTAGCCGCGCGATCAAAAAAAAGAACGGTCGTGCTTTTTGTGAACTAGAGAGGGACGTCGACAGCGCGATGTCCGGTCGCGCCGACCCGAATGGGGGTGCTGCGCGCGAGGCGGGCGCCGTACCATGCCTGCCTCCATGTGAGCAGAGGACCTCATGACCATCCACATCCAACGCGACAGGACCGGCCCGATGCGGCAGACGGTGCGCATCCGCGACCACCAGTTCACCGCCGACCAGCCGGTGTCCGGCGGCGGCGAGGACGCCGGCCCGGATCCGCATGAGCTCTACGACTCGGCGCTGGGCACCTGCAAGGCGCTGACGGTGCTCTGGTATGCGCAGCGCAAGGGTCTGCCGCTGGAGGACGTGCTGGTGGAGGTCGAGCGCGACGGCTCCCAGGAGCGGCAGGGGGTGTACAAGCTCAAGGCCACGCTCACCTTCGTCGGCGACCTGACGGACGAGCAGCGCCAGCAGCTGCTCGCCGTCGCCGAGAAGTGCCCGGTCCACAAGCTGATGACGCAGGTGACGACCGAGATCCAGACCGTGATGGCGGGCTGAGGTCGGCGCGGCGCGGCCCGCGTGCTATCGTGCCCGGCACCTTGTCCGGTCACACGAGAAGTTTTGCGAGAGACCTTGCCATGAGCTACAGCATCGATCTGGAGGGCCGCGTGGCCCTCGTCACGGGCGCGTCCAGCGGCTTGGGCGCGCAGTTCGCGAGAACCTTGGCCAAGTCGGGCGCCTGCGTGGTGCTGGCGGCGCGGCGCGTGGAGCGGCTCAAGGCGCTGCGCGCCGAGATCGAGGCCGGCGGCGGCGACGCGCACGTGGTGCAGCTGGACGTCACCGACATCGACAGCATCAAGGCCGCGGTCGCCCGCGCGGAGACCGAGGTCGGCACGCTCGACATCCTGATCAACAACTCCGGCGTGAGCACGACCCAGAAGCTGGTGGACGTGACGCCGGAGGACTACGACTTCGTGATGGACACCAACGTGCGCGGCGCGTTCTTCGTCGCGCAGGAGGTCGGCAAGCGGATGCTGGCCCGCGCGCGCGGCGCCGCGCCGGGCACCTACACCGGCGGCCGCATCGTCAACATCGCGTCGATGGCGGGCCTGCGGGTGCTGTCGCAGATCGGCGTGTATGCGATGAGCAAGGCGGCGGTGGTGCACATGACGCGCGCGATGGCGCTGGAGTGGGGCAAGTTCGACATCAACGTCAACGCGATCTGCCCCGGCTACATCGACACCGAGATCAACCACCACCACTGGCAGACCGAGCAGGGCCGCAAGCTGGTGGAGCTGCTGCCCCGCAAGCGCGTGGGCACGCCGCAGGACCTGGACACGACGCTGCTGATGCTGTGCGCCAAGGAGAGTCGCTTCATCAATGGCGCGATCATCCAGGCCGACGACGGCTTCGGCGTCTGAGCCCCGGCGGGCAACCCCTGAAAGACTGAGAGAAGCGAGCTGATGGCGGTGAGAGAACTGAGCGCGCTCGAGGCGCGCGTGCTGGCGGTGCTGGTGGAGAAGGCGTCCACGGTGCCGGACAGCTATCCGATGTCGCTGAACAGCCTGACGCTGGGCGTGAACCAGAAGACGGCGCGCGATCCGGTGATGAACGCGGGCGAGTCCGACGTGGCCGCGGCCCTGGACGAGCTCAAGGCGATGAGCCTGGTGAACAGCGTGAGCGGCAGCCGCGTGGCGCGCTTCGAGCACAACATGAAGCGGGTGTACGGCATCCCCGGCCAGGCCGAGGCGCTGCTGGCGGTGCTGATGCTGCGCGGGCCGCAGACCTCGGCGGAGCTGCGGATCAACTGCGAGCGGCTGCACCGCTTCGCCGATGTCTCGTCGGTGGAGGGCTTCCTGGAGGAGCTGGCGACGCGCGAGCCGGCGCTGGCGCTGAAGCTGCCCAAGGCCCCCGGCGCGCGCGAGGCGCGCTGGGCCCACCTGCTCAGCGGAGCGCCGGAGATCCCGGTGGGCGGCGTTGCATCGTCGGGCGCGTCGTCGTCATCGTGGTCGTCCGGCGGCGCGCGCGACGAGGAACTCGCCGCGCTGCGCGCCGAGGTCGAGCAGCTCAAGGCGGCGGTGGCGCGCATCCAGACCGAGCTCGGCCTCGGCTGAGGCCGGCCTAGTCCGGCCCGCGCGCCGGATCCTTCGTCAGATCTTCACCGCGGCCTTCAGGCTGTCGCGCGCGGCCTGGTTGAGGCGGACCTGGTACGTGAGGAAGGTCAACTGGTCGACGAGCGTGGCGCCCGCGGGGTTCGACACCCACGAGCCGGCGCCCAGCAGCGTGCCGTCCTTGATCATCGAGCCGGTGTAGACGTTGCCACCCAGTTCGAAGTAGATGCGGTACTGGACCGTCGCGCTCAGCGTGCTCGACTGCGGACGCGGCGACGACGCGACCCAGATCGGCACGCCGCCGACGGTCCGGATCTCGCCGTCGGCCAGGTGGTAGGTGCGGCCATCGCTGTTGGAGGTGAAGCCCGCGCTCAACACGTCCGTCAGCGTGCTGCCGTCGACGCAGGAGGACACGGCCGGGCCGGCCGTGACGCCGCGACAGTCGAAGACGTCGTAGCGGTCGCCAGCGGCCTTCTGCGTGTACTTCAGGTAGCCGGCGCCGGCGGCGAAGGTGGCGGTGCTGTCGAGCACGCCGGAGTTGGCGAACACCGCGTTGTAGAAGTGCTTGAACTCGTCCGGCGCGCTGCCCAGCGTGCCGGTCAGCGCCACGGCCTGGTACTCGCTGCGGATCGTCGAGTACGCCACCGTCGTGTTGTCGCTGGCCAGGATGTCCATGCGCACGTCGCTGCCGACATAACTCGCGCGCTGGGCGCCGCCGGTGGACGGCACCACCCGCACGGCGCCGTCCTTGAGCACCCGCGTGTCCGCCGGCGTGAGCAGCGTGAGGTTGGCGGCGAGCGAGGTCGGATCGCTCTGGCGATAGGTCTGCGGGCCGTTCGTCAGCGGCGACAGCGCGAGCTGGCCGAAATCGGAGATCAGGAAGCTCGAGCCCTTCACCTGCGGGCCGCTGAGCCGCAGCGACCACAGCAGGTTGAAGTTGCCCGGCTGCGGGCTGAGGATGGTGCTTTCGAAGGCCTGCTGGTTGGCGCTGAGCTTGAGCGTCAGCTGCGCGGCGTTGCTGGTGAGGCTGCCGCCCTTGTTGGACACCACCACCGTGTAGCGGTCGCCGTGGTTGGCGTAGGTGGCCGGCGGCGTCGTGTAGCTCGTGGAGGTCGCGCCGGCGATGTCGGCGCCGTTGCGCTTCCATTGGTAGACGAGGTCGCTGCCGGACGCGGTCACCGTGAAGCTGGCGGTGGCGTCGGTCAGCACGCTGGCGTTGGCCGGCTGCGTCTGGAACGTGGGCGCGGTGGCGGTTCCGCCGGTCGGGGTGCCGGGCGTCGTCGTGGGCGTGCTGGGCGTGCCGGCCGTTGGCGGGTTGTTGGTGCCGGTCAGCGGGGCGCCGGCCTCGCCGCCGCCACCGCCGCAGGCGGCGACCAGGATGGCGACGGCCGCCAGGATGGCGGCGTTCTGGTGTCTCGTCGAGACCATGGGATCCTCCCTCGAAAGCAATGCGCAAGCGGAAGTCCGAGGCACGGCCTCCGCGGTGTTGTGGGCGGCGAGTATAGGAACGGGCCACGTGAGGAATTCGTGACGGTGTGGCGTGGAAGTTCACGCGCGCGCAACAAGACGGTGCGGGGCGGTGCATTTGCACGCCTGGGCTGGGAATCTCCGGAATCGCCGGCCCGCGGAGGCGGGCATCCCGCCTGCTCCTGCACGGGCTGCGAGCTCCCTCGGGAGGCACTCCCCGCGGTGCGCGGCGTGTCGGCGAGCCGGCTTGGCGGATGAACGGGTGCAGGTCGACGCGAGGGAGAGGCGATGCCATACCGCGGGTTCGTGCAGGAGCAGGCCAGTCCGGCGCAGCGCTGGGCCGTGGCCCTGCTTTGCGCGCTGGTGCTGATCTCGGTGGCCGCGGTGGCGCCCTGGGCGGCGCGGCCCTGGCCGCCGCTGGCCCACATCAGCGGCATCTACGGCGCCGCCACCGCGATGATCGACCTGGCCACCTTCTGGCTGCTGATCTCGACGCCGCGGCCGCACCGCTCCCATGTCATCGTGGCCTCGGCCTACCTGTTCGCGAGCTTGATGGCCGTCCTGCATGTGCTGACCTTCCCCGGCGCGCTTTTCGCGGACCGGGCCATCTTCGGCTCGCCCCATGCGGTCAGCTGGCTGTTCGTCGGCTGGCGCGCGGGCTTCGGCCTGTTCGTGGTCTGGGCGATCCTGGCGGAGACCGACTCGGTCGGCCCCGCCGGTCGCGGCCGACGGCCTGGCCGCTGCTGGCCGCCTTGCTGGCCGCCGGCGCGTTGGCGATGAGTTCGCAGCTCACCGACTTCGGCGCCTTGCGGTCGGACGGCGACCGCCAGCTCCTCAGTCCGGTGAGCCGCGTCGGCGCCTACCTCAGCGTCGGCGCGGCGGCGGTCGCGGTGCTGCTGATCTGGCGTCGCGGGCTGTTCGGTCGGGCCATCTACGCGTGGCTGGCCTTCGTGCTGGTCGCGGAAGGCGCCGGCGTCTGGCTGAGCACCCACAGCGGGCAGCGCTACACGATCGCCTGGTACATGGCCCGCGCCGAAGGCCTGCTGGCGAACTCGGTGATGCTGGGCGTGGTCGCGGTGCATTTCCGCGCGGTGCAGAAGCGACTGACCGATGCCTACCTGACGCTGCAGCACCGCACCGAGCAGCTGCAGGCGCAGGTCCAGAAGCGCGAGACGGCGGAGGCCCAGCTCGCCCGCGCGCAGAAGCTGGACGCGGTGGGGCGCCTGGGCGCGAGCCTGGCGCATGACCTCAACAACATCCTGCAGGTGCTCACCGGCCGCCTGGCCATCATCCGGCGACGCGCCGGCGAATCGGTCGAGGGCGACGTCCAGGTGATGCGCCGCAGCGTCAAGAAGGCCGAGGCGCTGACCCGGCAGCTGACGCTGCTGTCGGGCCGGCGACGCAACCAGCCGCGCCCGCTGGAGGTCGCCCCGGTGCTGGCCGAGATGGAGGATGCGCTGCGCTCGCTGGTCGGCGCGCACTGCCAGCTCCATCTCAGCGCGGAGGAGGGCCTGCCGCGGGTCGCGCTGGATCCGCTCGAGCTCGAGATCGCGGTGACCAACCTGGCGACGAACGCCTGCGACGCCATGAACCTGGGCGGCCGGCTGCGCATCCACGCCCGGCATGCGTCCACGCCGGACCACCCGCAGGCGATCGCGATCGAGGTCACCGACGAAGGCGAGGGCATCAAGCCGGAGATCCTCGGCAAGGTCTTCGAGCCCTTCTTCACGACCAAGGTCCGCGGCCACGGCACGGGCCTGGGGCTGGCGCAGGTGCATGCGTTCGTGACCGGCAGCGGCGGGACGGTGCAGGTGGACAGCGAAGTCGGGCGCGGCACCACGGTGACCATGGTCTTCCCGGCGACGACGGCGACAGCGGCCACGGCGAACGGCCGGCTGGACGCCGCCGCCGTCGAGCGGCCGCCGCTGGAGGGCAAGGTCGTGCTGATCGTGGAGGACAACGCCGACGTGCGGGATGCCTCCAGCCAGCTGCTCTCGGCCGAAGGGCTGGCGGTGCGGGTGGTGGAGGACGCGCCTCAGGCGCTGGCGCTGCTGGAC
>NZ_VOSR01000809.1:0-2001 GCF_007997345.1 Mitsuaria sp. TWR114 | reverse complement strand
CTCGTCGCCGCCCAGGCGGGCCACGATGTCGTTGGCGCGCAGCGTCTGCTGCAGCCGCTCGGCCACCTGCCGGAGCACCTCGTCGCCGGCCTCGTGGCCATGGCGGTCGTTGACCGGCTTGAAGCCGTCCAGGTCGAGGTAGCAGACCGCCAGTCCCCGGTCCGCCCGCAGCGCGGCGGCCTGGGCGTCCACCAGCTTCTCCTCGAAGAGCCGCCGGTTCGGCAACCCGGTCAGCGCATCGCGGAAGGCCATGCCGTAGGCCTTCTCCTCGCTCTGCTTGAGCGCGTCGATGTCGACCAGCATCCACAGACTCTCGTCCTCGGAGACCAGGCTGCCGCTCAGGTCGATCCACAGCGGCGTGCCGTCCTTGCGGCGCATCTGCACCTGCGTGCGGAAGCGGCCGCCGGCCCGCAGCGCCGCGTAGCCGACCCGGCCGATGTGGTCGAAAGTGGCCTCGTCCAGGTAGAGCTCGCGCATCGACTGGCCGCGCAGCTCGCCCGGCGCATAGCCCAAGATCCGGCCCAGCGCCCGGTTGTCCCAGAGCACCACGCGGTCCTTCAGCCGCGCCATGCCGATCAGGTCGTTCTCCAGCATCAGCGCCTGCTCGCGGGCGGTGCGGTCGGCGGCCAGCCGGCCGTCATGCTCGCGCTTCTGGCCGCGGTAGAGCAGCACCGAGATGCCGCCGATCAGACCCACCATCAGCGCGACCAGCCCGGCGAGTTCCGCGCATTGCCGGTACCAGGCGCCGAGGTACTCCCCGGTGCTCAGGCCGGCGTACATCGTGAACGCGTAACCCGGCACGCGGCGGTAGGCGGTGATGCGCTCGACGCGGTCCAGCGCGGTGGTCGTCACGTACCAGCCGCGGTCGGGATTGCGCTTGAGGTTGGCGCGCAGGGCGTCGGAGACGATGGCCTCGCCCAGGCCCTTGACCGAGCCGGGCTCCGACACGGAGTGGCGCGCGACCAGCAGGAAGCTGTCGTTCGTGCGCATCGCCATCGCGCCCGAACGGCCGAGCTCCATGCCGGAGAAAAGCTGGGCGAAGTGGGCCGAGGTCAGCTCGGTCAGCACGATGCCGTCGAACTGGCCGTCCGCGTTGATCAGGCGACGGGCGGCCACGATGCACCACTCGCCGGTGACGCGGCAGCGCAGCGGCTCGGACACGACGGTGGCGTCGCGGCGCGCGCCGCGGTCGAAGTAGCTGCGGTCGCCCAGGCGGATCGGCGTCGTGGGCGGCGCCTCGCCGTGAACCAGCACCTCGCCCGTCGCATCCGCCACCCGCAGGGCGCTGACGTGCCTGAGCAGCTCGCGCTGCTCGTCGAGCATCTGCGCCAGGACGCGGGTCCGGTCGGCGGCGTGCGCCGTCTTCGCATAACGCTCGGCCACCGTGGCCAGCGCGTTGTCGATCAGGCGCAGCTCGGCGGCGACCTCGCCGCTCATGCTCGCGGCCAGGTTCTCCGCGGTCAGCTGCGCCGCGCTTTCGTCGCCTTCCCGGGCATTGCGCAGGCTCAGCCAGGCGGCCGCGCTCAGGGTCAGCGCCAACGCCAGGTTGCCCGCCACCAGCCAACGGCGCAGCCGGGCCGGGGAAGTCGTTCCAATCGCGCGTCGATCGAGCATGGGGGTCCTTTGAGGCGGAGCCCCGGGCATGGCGATCCAGGCCGGCGGGTCCGTGTCGCCGTTGTACGGGCGTCTCGATCGGCGCGCCATCCAGCACCGGATGAACCTCGTGTAGGTCGATCCACGACGGGCGTTACCCTTTTGCCTCCGTTCGCTGTCCATTTCCGCCCTCTCCCTCCCCCGCTTCCGCCCCTGTCCCGTCCCGAGCGCCGGCGGCCACGGAGCACCAGGAGAAAACTCACGATGCACATTCCCACCCTCGAATCGGAACGCCTGGTCCTGTCGCCCCCGGACCGCCGCTGCGAGGACGCCTACCGGCGCTTCTATGCCGATGCCGACGCGTCGGGCGCCTACGGCGGCCCGCTGGCGCCGGCGGCCATCTGGTCG
>NZ_VOSR01000808.1:0-1714 GCF_007997345.1 Mitsuaria sp. TWR114 | reverse complement strand
GCGCCGAGGCGCTGGGCTGCACGGTCTTCGCCGGCGGCGTCGGCAACACCGAACTGCAGCTGCAGGCGATGGCCGAGCTGCGGCCCCATGCCTACGTCGGCACGCCCAGCTTCCTGAAGATCCTGCTCGATAAGGCGGCCGAGCAGGGCCAGCCGCTGTCGGTGCGCAAGGCGCTGGTCAGCGGCGAGGCCTTCCCCGCCGCGCTGCGCGACTGGTGCGTGGAGCGCGGCGTGACCGGCTTCCAGTGCTACGCCACCGCAGACCTGGGCCTGATCGCCTACGAGACCTCGGCCCGCCAGGGCCTGGTCGTGGATGAGGGCGTCATCGTCGAGATCGTCCGCCCCGGCACCGGCGACCCCGTGCCCGAGGGCGAGGTCGGCGAGGTCGTCGTCACCACCCTCAACCCGGATTACCCGCTGATCCGCTTTGGCACCGGCGACCTGTCGGCGGTGCTGCCGGGCAGTTGCCCGACCGGGCGCACCAACCTGCGCATCAAGGGCTGGATGGGGCGCGCCGACCAGAGCGCCAAGGTGCGGGGCATGTTCGTGCATGCCGGCCAGGTCGCCGAGGTGCTGCGGCGCTTCCCGCAGGCGCGGCGCGGGCGGCTGGTCGTCGAGGGGGAGATGGCGCAGGACCGGATGACGCTGCGGGTGGAGACCGACGGCGCCGTCCCCGAGGGCCTGGCGGACCAGCTGGCCGTCGCCTTGCGCGAGGTGACCAAGCTGCGGGGCGAGGTGGCCTTCGTCGCCGCGGGCGCGCTGCCCAACGACGGAAAAGTCATCGAGGACCTGCGCAAGTTCGACTGATTTCCCGCTGTTTCGCGGCAGATGCCCGGGTCCCAGGCCCCGGGGGATCCCGGCTTACGTAGTTTCCGAAGGTTGCAGGGAAGGGCGGCGACCTAGCATCCGCGCCATCACCCACACCTCCATCGAGGAAGAGACAGCCATGAAGAAGACCTTGCTCGCCTGTGTCGCGTTGCTGAGCGTCGGCGCCGCCTGGGCCGAATATCCCGACAAGCCGGTGACCATCGTCGTTCCGTTCGCCGCCGGCGGCCCGACCGACAAGGTCGCCCGCGACCTGGCCGAGGCGCTGCGCAAGCCGCTGAACGCGACCATCGTGATCGAGAACGTCGGCGGCGCCGGCGGCACGCTGGGCGCCACCAAGGTGTCCAAGGCCGCGCCGGACGGCTACACCCTGCTGCTGCACCACATCGGCATGTCGACCGCGCCGGCCCTGTACCGCAACCTCCAGTACAAGACCCTGGACGACTTCGAGTACCTCGGCCTGATCAACGAAGTGCCGATGACGCTGATCTCGCGCCCGAACCTGCCGGCCAACAACTACGCCGAGTTGCAGAAGTGGCTTCACGCCAACCAGGGCAAGATCAACCTGGCCAACGCGGGCCTGGGATCGGCCTCGCACCTGTGCGGCCTGCTCTACATGAGCACGATCAAGATCGACATGACCACCGTCCCCTACAAGGGCACCGGCCCCGCCATGACCGACCTGATCGGCGGCCAGGTCGACATCATGTGCGACCAGACCACCAACACCACCTCGCAGATCGACGGCGGCAAGGTCAAGGCCTTCGCGGTCTCGACGCCCAAGCGCCTGGGCGGCTCGCTGGCCAAGCTGCCGACGCTGGACGAATCCGGCGTGAAAGGCTTCAACGTGTCGATCTGGCACGGCATGTACGCGCCCAAGGGCACGCCCA
>NZ_VOSR01000807.1:0-3845 GCF_007997345.1 Mitsuaria sp. TWR114 | reverse complement strand
CGCCGCCGCCGGGCGCGCGCGCGATCACGCTGACGGTCGACCTGCATCACCTCGCCCGCGAGCGCCTGCCGCTGCTGCGCGTGCGTCAGGCTCGGGACGTCCCGTCGGCGGTGCGCGATGTCGGCGCGCTGATGGCCTACATCGCGCGGATGACGATCGGGCTGCATGCCTGGACCTTCCGCAAACCCGACGAAGCGCCGCCGCGGCGCGTCTCGCGCCTGCCGGGCGCGGTGCCGGGGCTGCCGGAACCGGTGGTGATCGAGATGGCCGCGGGCCGCTGGGGCGACGCGGGCGCGCAGCGCCAGGACCTGGACCGCCCGCCGCGCGGCGACGACGACCGCCCGGTGCTCATCCGCCTGACGCGCTACGCGCGCCCGGGTGGCGTGCCGATGCTGATGATCCATGGCTACAGCGCCAGCGGCACGACCTTCGCCCACCACTCGGTGAGGCCCGGGCCGGCCAAGCTGCTGTGGGACGCGGGGCACGACGTGTGGGTGCTGGACATGCGCACCAGCGCCGGCCTGCCCACGGCGACGCTGCCCTGGACCTTCGAGGAGTCCGCGTTCAACGACATCCCGCTGGCCGTGGACCGGGTGCTGCGAGAGACCGGGCATCGGCGCCTGAACGTCTTCGCGCACTGCATGGGCTCGGTGATGCTGCACATGGCGCTGCTGGAGCCGCGCGAGCAGCCCTGGGAGCGCCACCATCCGCTGCGCGCGCTGCTGAAGGACCGGATCGCGAAGCTGGTGATCTCGCAGGTGACGCCGCTGATGGTGATGTCGCCGACCAACAGCCTGCGCGGCGTGCTGATGCAGTACCTGCGGCCCTACCTGCCGATGGGCGGCTACACCTTCCGACCCGAGGGCCCGCCGACGCTGGTCGACCAGCTGCTCGACCGCCTGCTGGCCAGCCTGCCGTATCCGGACCGGGAGTTCGACCTCGAGAACCCGCCGCCGTGGCCGCCCTGGCGCATGCGCCGCACGCCGTGGACGGCGACGCGGCACCGCATGGACCTGCTCTACGGGCGGGACTTCGCGGTCGCCAATGTCGACCAGCCGGTGCTGGACTTCATCGACGACCACTTCGGACCGCTGAACATGGACACCGTCGCGCAGGCGATCCACTTCGCGCGCTGCCACGAGATCACCGACTGGCAGGGCGCGAGCCTCTACCTCGACAGCCTGGCCAAGAGCCTGGCGCTGCTGGAGGCCTTCCCGGTGCTGTCGCTGCACGGCGAGGACAACGGGCTGTGCAGCGCCGACAGCGCCGAGCTGCTCAAGGACCATTACGACCAGGCCGCGCCGGGCCGCTACCGCTATCGGGTGATCGCCGGCCATGGCCATCAGGACTGCCTGATCGGGCGCCATGTGGCGACGCTGGTGTTCCCGCATGTGCTGGCCTTCCTCGCCGAGGAGTCGCCACCATGAGCGGCGCGAGACACCGCACCGCCCGGACCGCCATCAGCGGCCTGCTGATCGGCGCCGAGGCACCCGGCCATCGCGTCGAGCGCGCGGCGCCGGTGAACGGCCGGGTGCCCCTGCTGACCGCGTTGCGGCCGGAGCGCGGCTGGCCGCACTGGCTGCTCTGGGTGCCGATGCGCTGGCGCGGCGGCTGGGACTATGAGCGCCTGCCGCTGCCCTGGCGGCTGGAGGCCTTCGTACCGCCGGGCATCGGGCGGCCCGGCGAGCCGTGGCGCGGTGCGGTCGATGTCGAGCACTTTCCGGCCTCGCCAAGCCAAGGCCCGACCGGCGGTGCGCCGGTGCTCGACCTTGATTCCGACATCGACATCGACAACGACAACGACAACGACAACGACAACGACAACGACAACGACAACAACAACGACAACAACGTCGACCTGAGCGGCCTGCTCCTCCTGGCGCTGTACCTGGAGCCGCGCGCACTGGCGATGGAGGGCGCGCATCGCGGCGTCATGCACGAACTGGGCAAGGACGAGCTGCAGGCGCAGGTCGAGGGCGCGCTGGAACAGCTCCTGGCCCTGCCGCCGCATCGCTGGGCCCATGGGTTCGTGCCGTCGCCGGACGCGCCGGATGCGCCGGACGCGAGCGCCTCCGGCGACGTCGACCTCTGCTTCGTGCTCGCGGCCTGCCAGTACCCGCCGGGGCTGCTCGACGTGAGCCCGGGCTGGGAGCTCGACGCCGACGAGGCGGGGCCGGCGCTCGCGTCGCTGGCGCGGCTGCATCGCTTCACGCGGTCGACGGCGCGGGGGCAGGCCTGCTCGCTGGTGCTGTTCGCCGGCGACCAGATCTACGCGGATGCGAGCGGCGGGCTGGCGGACTCGCGCAGCGGCGTCGAGCGTTACGGGCGCGCTTATGGGGAGTTCAAGGCGGGGCCGATACGGTTGCTTCCGCCCACCGTCGAGCGCCTGGTGCACGCGCCCGACGATCACGAGATCGTCGACAACTGGGAGCCGACGCCGGGCGCAAGCCATGGGGGCAAGGGGCCGTGGTTCGATGTCGCGCGGCAGGCGGCCTGGGATCACCGCTGGGAAGCCGGCGCCCGTGTCGGCGGACCGGGCCTGATGTGGCACGAATTCGACTGGCGCGGCGCCGCCTTCTTCATCGCCGACGCCCGCGGCGAACGCGAGGCGCGTCGGGTCGCCAACTGGTCGACCGCGCGCCTGTGGTCGATCGCGCAGCGCGATGCCTTCGAGGACTGGCTCGGCCGGACGCAGGGGCGGCCGCGTTTCCTGCTGTCGGGCTCGCTGCCGCTGCCGCGTCGCCGCGCGACGGCCGAGCATCCGGCGAGCTGCCTGCGCTCCGACGCCTGGGACGGTTATCCGCACAGCCTGCATGAATTGCTCGGCGCGATCTGGCGGCAGCGCGCGACCGGCCTGGTGTTCCTCTCCGGCGACGAGCACCGCTCCGGCTGGCTGAGCGCGCGGATCGAGGCGGTGGACGGCGAGGACCGCGCGCCGGTGCAGCTCCATTCGGTCCACAGCTCCGCGCTCTACGCGCCCTGGCCGTTCGCGGTCACCGCGGCGGAGGAGCTGGCCGCGCCGGACGCGTTCGAGTTCGTCGAGCCCGGCGGGCGGCGCCTGCGCTGCGTGGTCGGCGCCTGGCACGACCATCCCGGCGACGGCTTCGCGGTGCTGCGCGTGAGCCAGCGCGGCGTCGATCTCTGGTTCGATCGGGCCGGCCCCGCGCGAGCGGCACCCGACGGGCGGCTGTCATGGCCTGCGTGCGACACTGCCGGATGACCGAAATCGAGCTGCGCTTCCAGATCCCCGCATCGCAATCGGCCGCGGTCCGCCGCTGGGTCGCGGGCAGCGCCCAGTCGCCGGCCACGGAAGAACGGCTGCAGGCCATCTACTTCGACACGCCGGCCCGCGACCTCGCACGGGCCGGCTTCGCCTTGCGCCTGCGACGCGAAGGCGAGGTCTGGGTGCAGACGCTCAAGGGCGCCGCGCCGGACGGCATGACCCGCCTCGAACACAACGTCGCGCTGGGCGACGCGACGCCGGCGCTCGATGTCGCGCGACATGCCGACCATCCCGCCGGACAGGCGCTCCAGGCGCTGGTCGACACGCTCCCAGCCGGCGCGCTGCAGGCGCTGTTCCGCACCGACATCACCCGCCTCAGCCGGACGCTGCGCACGCGGCATGGCGTGGTGGAACTCGCGCTCGACCAGGGCGCGCTGCTCGCCGGCGAGGGCGACGCGCTGCGCCGGACGCCGGTGGCCGAGCTGGAGATCGAGCTCAAGAGCGGCCAGCCGCGCGCGGTGCTGGAGGTCGCGCGGGTGTGGGCGATCGAGCGCTTCGGGCTGTCGCTGGAACTGCGCACCAAGGCGCTGCGCGGCGACCTGCTCGCGCGCCAGGCCGAGGT
>NZ_VOSR01000806.1:0-502 GCF_007997345.1 Mitsuaria sp. TWR114 | reverse complement strand
CCTCGCCCGGCGGGATGTGCGGCAACCGGTGCGCGATGCCCTTGTGGCAGTCGATGCAGGTCTTCTCCTTGCTCGCGAGGTAGGTCGAGTGCATTGCCTGCGCCCGCGCGCTCTGCCGCGTGAAGTCCATCGACTCGTAGTTGTGGCAGTTGCGGCACTCCAGCGAGTCGTTGGCCTTGAAGCGCGCCCACTCGTGCTTGGCCAGCTCGAGCCGCTTGTCGTGGAATTTCTCCGGCGTGCTGATGGTCCCGAAGATCTTGCCCCAGACCTCCTTGGACGCCTGCATCTTGCGGGCGATCTTGTCGGTCCAGTTGTGCGGCACGTGGCAGTTGGAGCAGATCGCCCGCACGCCCGAGCGGTTGGTGTAGTGGATGGTGCTCTTGAGCTCCGCGTAGACGTTCTCGCGCATCTCGTGGCAGCCGGTGCAGAAGGCCTCGGTGTTGGTCGCCTCCATCGCGGTGTTGAACGCGCCCCAGAAGACGACGCCGCCGATGAAGCCGCC
>NZ_VOSR01000805.1:0-2612 GCF_007997345.1 Mitsuaria sp. TWR114 | reverse complement strand
GGTGTCGATGCCGGCGGACTTCCTCGGCATTCCCCGGTCGGGCCGCTACCCGGTGGTGCTGACGCAGACGGCCTACCGCATCGACGTCGGCCAGTTCCTGGGCGTCTTCACCCCGGCCGGCGGCAACACGCTGCTGATCGGCGGCCTGGACCAGTTCATGGTGCGCCGCGGTTATGTCACCGTCGCGATCGACGCCCACGGCACCGGCATGAGCGGCGGCGTCACGCAGCTGATCGGCGAGGAGGAACAGCAGGCCTACCGCGAGGCGGTCGAGTGGGTGACGCGGCAACCGTTCTTCAACGGCAGCATCGGCGTGGCGGGCACTTCCTACCTCGGCATCAGCGCGCTGCTGACCGCCGGCCAGCAGCACCCGGCGGTGAAGGCCGCCTTCGCGCAGGTGCCGATGGGGGACGCCTACCGCGGCGTCGCGGCCACCGGCGGAATGTTCAATGCGCAGTTCCTGAGCACCTGGCTGCCGCTGACCCAGTCGCTGAGCGTGGCCAACGCGCCGGAGCTGCTGCTCCATCCCTGGTACGCGAGCCAGATCAACGCCGCGACGGCGGACCATGTCGCCGCGATCGACGGCTGGTACGCGCCGACCTTCGACGGTTTCGTCGGCGGCGCGAGCGGCATCGCCACCGACGACGGCGGCTTCTGGGCCGGCCGGTCGCCGGTGGAGAGCGCCGGGAAGATCCGGGTGCCGACCTTCATCGTCGGCGCGTCGCTGGACATCTTCCAGCGCGACCAGCCGCTGCTGTACGAGCAGCTCAAGCGCAACGTGCCGGCCAAGCTGGCGATCCTGCCGGGGGCGCACCTGCAGTCCGTGCAGGCGGGCATCGGCGGCTATGGCGGCGCGCCGTCGTACGGGCCGCCGAGCACGACCTCGCTGCTGCTGCAATGGTTCGACCAGTACCTGCAGGGTCGCGCGACCGGCGCCGAGGCGCTGCCGACGGTGACGCAGTTCGTCGATGGCTACGGCGAAGGCGCGCCGCGCTTTGCGACGGCGAGCGACTGGCCGCATCCGCGGATGGCGCCGCAGCGCTGGTACCTGCAGCCCGACGGCAGCCTGGCCGCGCGCATCCCGGCGCAGGCGTCGGGGCGGACGGTGGCCGAGCCGCCGGCGCCGACCGCCACCCGCGGCACCGCGCTGGGGACGCTGTTCACCGCGAGCGTCCAGGTGCGCGACCACAGCGACTGCTCGGCGAGCCAGGTGCAGTGGACCCTGGGACTGGCGGGGCTGCTGCCGCGGCCGTGCTACTCGGACAGCGCGCGCGTCGAGTCGCTGCAGGGCGCGGCGGTCTTCGAGACCGCGCCGATGGCGCAGGACCTCTACCTGAACGGGCCGATCCAGGCGGACCTCTGGATCTCGACGACGCGCACGCAGGCGGCGCTGTCGGTGCGCATCGACGATGTCGACCCGGCCACCGGCACGGTCAAGCCGCTGACGCACGGGCTGATGTCGGCCGCGCACCGGGCGGTGGACACGAGCCGCTCCCGCTTCGTCAACGGCACGATGATCCAGCCGTGGCACCCGTTCACCACAGCCGCGATGCTGCCGGTGGTGGCCGGCGAGCCGATGCTGGTGCCGGTGGAGGTGTTCCCGGTGGCGGCGTTGGTCCGCGCGGGGCACCGATTGCGCATCGCGATCAGCGCGAGCAACCAGGCGCAGGGCATCTGGCCGGCGCCGCTGCAGCGCCAGGCCGAGGGCAACCTCACGACCCTTCACGCAGGCCCGCTGCGGCCGTCGAGCGTCGTGCTGCCGGTGGTGCCGGCGGGCGAGCTCAACTGAGCGTGCGGGTCAGGCAAGCCCTGACCCCGCGGCGTCCATCGCCACTATCGATATGCGTCGGGGGACCGACCTACTCGAACCGGCATCCCCCGACGATGCGCTCTTCCGAGGGAGTGCCTTCCGCCTCGCGCCGATCCAGACTGCAGGCCTTCGGGATGGGTTTGCAGTTTGGAAAGGATCGAGACGATGAATGCAGTGATCAATGCATGGACGGACCGGGTACCAACGCGGACGCCAGCGGGCGACGACATGCGGGCGAGCGAAGCCTGGGACGCATGGGTGGAGCCACTGGTCGACCTGTTGAAGTCGCCGGCCTCCCGGCTCATCCATCTGATCAGCGAGCGGCCGGCGCCCAGCGCCGCCACGCCGGACTGGGCGTCGATCGCCGTCCAGCTGCGGCACGCCTTCAATCGCAACGAGGTCAGCAGTCGTGAGGCTTATGTTCGGCTGCGCCTGGCGCTGGGCGTGCTCTGGATGCAGCAAGTGCCAATCTGCCAGGGGCCGGCCGGCATCCGGTTCTACGAGGACGACTGCCTCGACGCCCATGTGTTGGTGACCCTGCACGTCGACGTCGATCCCCGCCGTGCCTACGATCTTGGCGGCGAGTTGCGCACGCTGGCCAGCGCCTGCGACGCTTGCGTCCTGGGTTTCCTGGTGCTCTTCCAGTCGATCCATCCGGCCCCTCCTTCGCCCCGCCTGCAGCGATCGGAAGACGACGGGGAGCTCGATGCGCCCGACGCGGACGATCGCCAATGAGGGGATCACCATGCCTGTCACCGACAAGCAACTCAAACGCAGCGCCGAGGGCCTGGCCGGCGAGGCC
>NZ_VOSR01000804.1:0-865 GCF_007997345.1 Mitsuaria sp. TWR114 | reverse complement strand
GGGCCTGGCCGGCGAGGCCCGCGACGAGGCCGGGCGTCGCTCCGCCATCTCGCGCGTCTACTACGCCGCCTATCACCGTTGCCTGCGCTGGGAGCGCTCGCTGCCTGCCATGAGCCCCGCGCGGACGCGGGGCGGCGTCCATCGGCAACTGATCGCCCGGCTGCAGACACCGGATGTCGAGTGCGACTCCGTGCTGGCGGAGCGGTCCCGGCGGCTCGGGCAACTCCTCGAAGACCAGTTCCGTCGACGGTCGACGCGGACTATCACCTTCAGGCCAGCCTGTCCGCCTCGGAGCTGGACGACCAATTGAGCGCCGCGCGCGAGGTGTTCGAGAAGTGCGCCGCCCCGAACACCTGATTCCGCGCGTTCGCCTATGCTTGCGCCGTCCGGCTGCTTCCGCGGCTGGTCCGACTTGCCCATGGACGGTCTTATGCGCCACAGCTTCCCCCGCTTCTCCCGCCTTTCCCTCGCCCTTGCCGCCGCCGCCGCGGCCACTGCCCTCATCACCACGCCCGCCCGCGCCGACAGCCTGGTCACCTCGGCCTCCAGCGCCGGCTCGGTGTCGTCGAAGCAGCTGTCCGATTCGATCGGCCAGTCGAGCGACAGCTCCAGCAAGGACCGCAAGGTCGCCGAAGGCGAATACAAGGTCCTCGCCGTCGAAGATGCCGCCGGCCGCGCCGACACGACGCGCCTGCACCTGCAGCCGGTGCGCGCCGAAGGCGGTACCGATTTCTTCCTCTACGTGCCCAAGCAGGCCGTCGCCGCCCAGCCGTTGCGGGTCGGCGACCATGTGCTGGCCCGCCAGCGTGACTACGGCTACGAGTTCGCCCGCGCCGAGAACCGCCAGGCCTTCCTGCTGGCGCTG
>NZ_VOSR01000803.1:0-1293 GCF_007997345.1 Mitsuaria sp. TWR114 | reverse complement strand
AAGCGCGGGCTCTCCACGATGCAGGGGGCATCGCGTCCGCGAACCCCCAGCATCATTCCGGCCCCACTCGCAGTCGTGGGACACGACCATCCTCGAACCGAGGACTGAGTCAATAGGTGCCTTGGCCCTTGGGCATCGGAGGACGGACCTCGACAGGGAACGGATCCCGCTGCTGACGATTGCCGTCGCGCGGCTTGGCGTTGAACTGCCGGTCGACGAAGCGCAGCATCGGCTCCACACGCGCCGCCCAGCTCGCTTCATCATGCGTCGCGCCCTCCGCCTCGAGGTAGGCGATGTCTCCGCTGGCCCAGCCGCGCGCGTACAGCACGCCACGCAGCTTGCGCAATTGCCGGATCGCCTCGGCCCCTTCGCCAGTCCCCATGTCCAGCCACAGCTTCGGACGCGGCACCGACATCGGCAGCGGTGTCTTCTGCGCATCCCGGATCGGGAATTCGTTGTCCCACCACAGCGAGGGCGACACCACCAGCGCCGTGCCGAACACGTCGCCGTGATGCACCGCCAGCCACAGGCTCATGATCCCGCCCAGCGACGATCCGCCCACCGCCGTGTGCGCCGCGTCCGGCAGCGTGCGGTAGCGCGCGTCGATCGCGGGCTTGAGCTGCTCGATCAGGTAGCGCGCGTAGGCCGCCGCCTGGCCGCCCTGCGTGTGGCCGTCGCGGCTCATCGCGGTGGCGGTGTACTCGTCGATGCGGCGCGCGGTGTTGTTGACCGCCACGATGATCATCGGCTGGATCTGCCCGTCGACCGTCAGGCGCTGCGCCGTTTCGTCGACCTGCCATTCGGCGCCTGCCGCCGCCGCGTCGAAGACGTTCTGCCCGTCGTGCAGGTAGAGCACCGGATAACGGCGCTGCGTGTCGCGCTCGTAGTTCGGCGGCAGCCAGACCTGCACGCCGCGCGCGCCGACGAAGCGCTCCGGCAGCGGCTCCAGGCGTTCGATGGTGCCGGCGCGGCTCAGCGAGATCGGCGCGCCCGGCGCGTTGAACGCACGCGTGACGCGCACCTCGTCCGACACCAGCTCGATCGCGCGGTTGCCGCCGGTCTCCCAGCCCGCGTCGCCTTCGCCCTGGCCGGGGGCTCGATGCGGAACTTGTAGGGCACGGTGCCGCCGGGCGGCACGCGCTCGAAGCTCGTGGTGACGCTGTACCAGCCGTCGCGCCCCAGCCCGGCGGCCGGCGCGATCAGCGAGCGCGTCCAGCTCAGCGGCGCGGCGCCGCCACGCACGCCCACCATGTCCCGGGCCGGATCGAAGCGGCCGGCGGCGATCTCGTCGCG
>NZ_VOSR01000802.1:0-4411 GCF_007997345.1 Mitsuaria sp. TWR114 | reverse complement strand
GCGCTGGCGCGCGAGATCGGGGCGGCTCGCCGGCTCTCCGAGGGGCGCGGCCTGCTGGCGGTCAATGTGATGCGCGCGGTGAGCGACTACGCGTCCTCGGTGAGGACGGCGCTCGAGTCCGGCGTCGACGCGCTGGTGGTGGGCGCGGGGCTGCCGCTGGATCTACCCGAGCTCGCGCAGGACCATCCGCGCACGGCCCTGGTCCCCATCCTGTCCGAGGCCCGCGGCGTGACGCTGCTGTGGAAGAAATGGGAGCGCCGGCAGCGGCTGCCGGCGGCCGTGGTCATCGAGCATCCCGGCCATGCGGGTGGGCACCTCGGCGCGGCGCGGGTCGCGGATGTCGGCGACGGCCGTTTCGATTTCGAGACCGTGCTGCCCGCGGTCCGGCGCTTCCTGCGCGATGCGGGCGCCGAGGGCCAGGTGCCGCTGATCGCCGCCGGCGGCGTGCGGCGCTGCGAGGACATCCAGCGGCTGCAATCGCTGGGCGCCGACGCGGTGCAGCTCGGCACGCCCTTCGCCGTGACGCTGGAATGCGATGCGCATCCGTCGTTCAAGCAGGTGCTGGCCCAGGCGCGCGAGGAGGACCTCGTCGAGTTCTGCAGCGTCGCGGGCCTGCCGGCGCGGGCGGTGATGACGCCGTGGCTGAAGAAGTACCTGGGCGCGGAGGCGCGCCTGCAGTCCGTCGCGCAGCTCAAGAAGCGCTGCACCCTGGCCTTCGACTGCCTGAGCCAGTGCGGCTTGCGCGATGGCTTGAAGGACTGGGGTCAGTTCTGCATCGACCAGCGACTGGCCTCGGCGTTGCGCGGCGAGACCGCGAGAGGCCTGTTCTTCCGCGGTCGCGGCGCACTGCCGTTCGGCGACCAGATCGCCAGCGTGCGGCAGCTGCTCGAACGCCTGCTGACGCCCGGAGTTCCCCTCGGCACGCCCGCGGCCTGAGACGCCCGGCAATGACAAAGGGCCCGCGGACGGATCGTCCCGGGCCCTTGCAGCTTCTGGCGCCTGAGGCGCCGCGCGCTCAACCGCGGGCGGCCTTCACCTCGACCGGCCGCAGGTCGATCGCGGCGCGGTCCAGCACGCCGTTGACGTACTTGTGGCCGTCGGTGCCGCCGAAGGACTTCGCCAGCTCGACCGCCTCGTTGATCGCCACCTTGTAGGGAATGTCGATGCAGTTCTTCAGCTCGTAGGCGCCGATCATCAGGATCGCGTGCTCGATGGGCGAGAGCTCGGTCGTCTTGCGGTCGGCGTGGCGGGCGAGCACGGCGTCCAGGTCGGCCGCTTCCTCGATCGCGCCGTGGAAGACCTTGTCGTAATGACCGCGGTCGGCCTTGTCGAAGCCGTCCTGCTCACGCGTGTGCGCGTCGATCACGCCGAGGTCTTCGCCGGTGACCAGCCACTGGTAGATGCCTTGCAGCGCATGCTCGCGCGAGCGGCGGCGGGCCGACTTGGCCGGCGCCTTCCTGGCGGCCGGCTTGCCGCCGTTCTTGGCCGCGGGCTTGCCGGCGGGGGAGGAGGTGTCCTTGGTGTTCACTTGAGTTCTTTCAGCAGCTGCGCCATCTCGACGGCGACGGTTCCGGCATCGCGGCCCTTTTCTTCGGCACGGGCCCAGGCCTGTTCCTCGTTCTCCACCGTCAGGATCGCGTTGGCGATCGGCAGGCGGTGGTCGAGCGTCAGGCGCGTCACGCCGGCACCGCTCTCGTTGGCGACCAGTTCGAAGTGGTAGGTCTCGCCGCGGATGATGCAGCCCAGCGCCACCAGCGCGTCGAAGCGGCCGCTGACGGCCATGGCCTGAAGGGCCACCGGCACCTCGAGCGCGCCGGGCACGGTGACGTGGCGGATGTCGGCGTCCTGGACGCCGAGCCGGTTCAGTTCGGCCCGACAGGCCTTGGCCAGCGCGGTCGTCAGTTCGTCGTTGAAGCGCGCCTGGACGATGCCCACGCGCAGGCCGCGTCCGTCGAGTCGGGTCGACTGACCCTTGTCAGATCCTTGCATGCGGTCCTCGGATTCAGCAGTCGTTGGGGGTGGCCTGGGCGGCCTGGAAACCGGTCACTTCCAGTCCGTAGCCGGTCATGCTGGGCATGCGGCGCGGGCTGCCGAGCAGCTTCATCCGGTGCACGCCGAGCTCGCGCAGGATCTGCGCGCCGACGCCGTAGGTGCGCAGGTCCATGGTCTGGCGCGGTTCCTCGCCGGTCGCCGGCTGCAGCCGCGCGAGCAGCGCGTCGGCGTCCTCGCCGCAGTTCAGCAGCACCGCCACGCCCGAGCCTTCGCGCTGGATGGCCGCCAGCGCCTGCGGCAGCGGCCAACTGTGGCCGCAGCGGCCGGCGTCCAGCAGGTCCATCGCGGAGAAGGGCTCGTGCACCCGCACCAGGACTTCGTCGTCCTTCTGCCATTGACCCAGCGCCAGCGCCATGTGGACGTTGTTGGAGCGATCGCGGAAGACGTGGCATTCGAACCGGCCCTCGCGCGTCTCCAGCGGACGCTGCGCGATGCGCTGCACGATCGATTCGTTGCGGCTGCGGTATTCGATCAGGTCGGCGATGGTGCCGATCTTCAGGCCGTGCTCCTGGGCGAAGACCTCCAGATCCGGCAGACGGGCCATGGTGCCGTCGTCGTTCATGATCTCGCAGATGACGCCGGCGGGCGTCAGGCCGGCCATGCGCGACAGGTCGCAGCCCGCCTCGGTATGGCCGGCGCGCATCAGCACGCCGCCGTCCTGGGCCTGCAGCGGGAAGATGTGGCCCGGCTGCACCAGGTCGGACGCCACGGCGCCCTTGGCGACCGCGGCCTGCACGGTCCGCGCGCGGTCTGCGGCGGAGATGCCGGTCGTGACGCCGGTGGCGGCCTCGATCGACACGGTGAAGGCGGTGCCGTGCTTGGTGCCGTTGCGGGTGGCCATCGGCGGGAGCTGCAGCTGCTCGCAGCGCTCGCGGGTCAGCGTCAGGCAGATCAGCCCGCGGCCGTGCTTGGCCATGAAGTTGATCGCTTCCGGCGTGACGTGGTCGGCGGCGAGGACGAGGTCCCCCTCGTTCTCACGGTCTTCCTCGTCGACAAGGATGACCATGCGGCCGGCCGCCAGTTCGGCGACCAGCTCGGGAATCGGTGAAATAGGCATGGGCGCGATTGTAGGCGGGGCGGGCCTGGCGGGCCGGAGGAGGGCTGGGTCTAGGCGCTCGTGGCCGGTCTCAGGCGCAGGCGCAGGTCGCCGCCGACCGCCAGGCTCTCGACCAGGCGGAAGCGGGGGGCCTGGGCGAGTGCCGTCAGCCCGCCCAGGTCGACCATGCCCCGGCCCTCGCCGAGCAGCGTCGGTGCCAGGTACACCAGCAGTTCGTCGACCAGCCCGGTGCGCAGCAGCGAGCCGTTGAGCTTGTAGCCGGCCTCGATGTGAAGCTCGTTGACCTGCCGGCGGCCCAGGTCGTGGATCGTCGCGGCCAGGTCTACCTTGCCCCGCGCCGGATCGGCCAGGCTGACGAGTTCCGCGCCCAGGCCGGCGAGCACCGCGCCCCGTTCGCCAGCCTGCGCCAGCGCGTGATAAACGAGCAGCCCGCCAGGCGGCGCCAGGAGGCGGGCGGACGGCGAGAGCTCCAGCCGCGAGTCGATCAGCACCCGCTGCGGCTGCCGGGTGGTCTCCACGTCGCGGACATCCAGGCGCGGGTCATCCTCGCGGGCGGTGCCGATGCCGGTCAGCACCGCGCCGGCGCGGCGGCGCCAGGCATGGCCGTCCTTGCGGGCCTCGGGGCCGGTGATCCATTGGCTGACGCCATTGGACAGCGCCGTGCGGCCGTCCAGCGAGGCGGCGATCTTCATTCGCACGAACGGGCGGCCGTGGCGCATGCGGGTCAGGAAACCGATGTTGAGCTCGTGCGCTTCGACCGCGGCCGGATGGTCCGTCGCGAGCACGTCCGTGACGATGCCGGCGGCGCGCATCCGCGCCAGGCCCTGGCCGGCGACCAGCGGATTGGGATCGTCCAGCGCGACGACGACCCGGGCCACGCCGGCTGCGATCAGCGCGTCGCAGCAGGGCGGGGTGCGACCGTGGTGGGCGCAAGGCTCGAGCGTCACATACGCGGTGGCGCCGCGCGGATCGTGACCCCGGGCCTGCGCGTCCCGCAGCGCCATGACCTCGGCATGGGCCTCACCTGCCGCCTGCGTGTGTCCTTGTCCGAGCACACGATCCTGCGCGTCCACGAGGACGCAGCCCACGCGGGGATTGGGATCGCTGAGGCCGACGGCGCCCTGCGCCAGGCGCACCGCCTCGGTCATCCAGCGGCTGTCCCGGGTGTCGGCATGGAAAGGGGGCGGGGATGAGGCGGGGCGGGGCGCTTGCATGGCGCGCAGTCTAGCGGCGACCTTGGGCGGCAGCAGAAGCAGGCCCGAGAGGGCGGGATCCTCCGCCGGCAGCAGGCTGTCCAGCGTG
>NZ_VOSR01000801.1:0-1102 GCF_007997345.1 Mitsuaria sp. TWR114 | reverse complement strand
CGGTTTCCACCACCCGGGCGACATCCACCGGCGTCACTTCCTTGTCGCGCACGATGACCATGCCGGTCGAGTTCTGGCCGCGGATATGGCTGCCGGTAATCCCGGTGTAAACCCTCGAAATCCGGCAGTCGGCCATCATTTCGGCCTCTTTCAGCGCCTGCTGGATGGACTGGACGGTGGCATCGATATTCACCACGACGCCGCGTTTCAGGCCATGGCTGGGCGCCACGCCCAGGCCGGCGATGCGCAATTGGCCGTCCCCCATCACCTCGGCCACCACCGCCATGATCTTGGCGGTGCCGATGTCCAACCCGACGACCAAATCCTTGTATTCCTTGGCCATGCCTGTCCTCAATTCTTCTTGGCGCCCTTGGGCGCAGTGGTAACCGTCGTCACGCCGGCGAGCCGGACCGCATATCCGGATTCGTGGCGGAGGTCCGCCGATACCAGCGAGGTGCGGTAGCGGGCGGTGATCTGCGGAATGCTGGCGATGAACTGGCCAAACCGGGCCACGACTTCAGCCTCGCTGCCCCGGCCGAGTTCAACGACCGCTCCCTTTTCCAGCGTGGCCTTCCAGGAACCGCGACCCGACAAATCCAGCCGGGCCACCCCTTCATCCAGTTTCCCGTGGGTCATGGGATCGAGCTGGCGCCACATCGCCAGCATCGCCGCCGACGATTTGGCCGGCCCGGCCAGGGTCGGCAGGTCCTCGTCCTCGACATCGCCCAGATTCGCCTCGAAGACCTCGCCGAAACTGTTGACCAGCCGGGTATCGACGACCGCATCGCTGTCGGCATCGGCGTTCTCGGCCTTGGTTTCCCAATAGGCGGCGGGGCGGTGCTCCTCGAGCGCCACGACGAGGTGCAGCGGCCAGACGCGGCGCACCGTCGCATGACGCACCCAGGGCACGGCCTCGAAGGCGGCGCGCGCCTGCTGCAGGTTCATCGTCAGGAAGTTGCCCGACAGCCGCGGCAGCGCGTTCGCCCGCAGCGACGCGCTGCTGTTGCGGCTCACGTCGCCCTCGACGGTGATGGACTTGATCGAGAACGCCGGCTGCCGCGCCAGCCAATGCACCCCCACCGCCGCCGCGGCCAGCGCCACG
>NZ_VOSR01000800.1:0-524 GCF_007997345.1 Mitsuaria sp. TWR114 | reverse complement strand
GGCGGCCCGATCGAAGGCCGCCAGTACCAGCGCCTGGCCAAGCCGGTGCCCGGCTCGACGCCCGGCAAGATCGAGGTGATCGAGTTCTTCTGGTACGGCTGCCCGCACTGCTACGTCTTCGAACCGACGATCGAGGCCTGGGCCAAGCAGCTGCCCGCCGATGTCGTCTACCGCAAGGTCCACGTGGCCTTCCGCGCGAACGTGAAGATCCACCAGCAGATGTTCGTGACGCTGGAGGCGATGGGCAAGGAGGCGCAGGTGCGCCCGGCCATCTTCAACGCCATCCATCGCGGCGGCCAGAGCCTGACCGACGTGGACGCGATGGCCAAGTTCCTGGCGCCGCTGGGCGTGGACCCGGCCAAGTTCAAGGAGACCTACAACTCCTTCACCGTGCAGACCCGCGTGCAGCAGGCGACGAAGCTGCAGGACCAGTACAACATCGACGGCGTGCCCACTGTCGCGATCGGCGGGCGCTTCCTGACCTCGCCGGCGATGGCCGGTTTCGGCCTGCGCGTCAGCGAGGA
>NZ_VOSR01000080.1:0-10745 GCF_007997345.1 Mitsuaria sp. TWR114 | reverse complement strand
GCACGCCAGGCAGAAACCCGGCAGGACGGCTCGACCGAGATCCCGACGCGGGAGGTGACAAGCCTCCTCCTGGCGATCCTGAACCAGGAGCGCACCATCGTGACCTTGAAGGACATCGTGATCAATCCGATCGTCGACGACCAGGGGAACACCGTGGACGGCCTGCGCCTGACGGGCCCGGATCCCATTGCCATCGAGCCCGGGCAGATGCTGCTGCTGGAGATTCATCGGAACCCGCCCCGCGAGACCTCGACCGCCCTCAAGCCGGTGTCGCCGCCCTCGTCCGATCTCCCCACCTGGAAATGCGCCATTCCGACCCGCGTGCAGATGACCGCCGCGTTCGTGAAACGTTGGGACTGGGCGCATTACCGGGTGGATGAGCACCGCTCGACCCTGGAGCTGTCCAATCCGATGCCGTCGGCGTTGCCCTACGACTGGCAGCATTGCTGGAATCCGGAGCGCGCGAGGCGGAGCTCTCCGCCCGCGAGGCCCTGATCCCGTTCACGCCACCAGGCGCGGCGGCCCCGGCGGATTCGGCGGCATCTGCAGCGCGAAGCCGCCGGCGCGCTTGCGCATCGTCGCCGGATCGACCTGCGGCGCCTGCGCCGGCCAGTCGAAGAACTTCTGGATCTCGCTGCGCCGCGCCAGCGTGTCGGCCATGCCCAGCGTGATCAGCTCGCTGGTGTACTCCGGCTCGAAGAGCAGGTAGCTGACCAGCGCCGAGCCGCTCGCCGAAGCGCCCTCCCCGGACACGCCGATGCCTCTCAGCAGCCCGCGGATCGGCGGTGGCAGCGCGCCCTGGTGCTCGGCCGCCAGGCTGTCCAGCGGCCGGCTCGGCGCGATCACCAGGGCCTCGATCGGCTTGAGCGGCGTGTTGCGCAGCGCTTCCTCCGGCAGCAGCGCCAGCGTGCTGTTGATGCGCTTGAGTCGTTCGATGTCCACGGCCAGCGCGTCCAGGAAGATGTTGGACAGCGCATGCCCGGCGATCTGCGCCAGGCTCGGATGCCCGGTCGGCGTCGGGCCGTGCTGGCCCTCGCCGCCGGCCTCGTGCATGCGGCCGGCGCCGATCACCAGCACCTTCTCCGCGCCCAGGTGCACGGCCGGCGAGATCGGCGCCGTCTGCCGCATCGAGCCGTCGCCGAACCATTCGACCGCGCCGGCCAGGTCCAGCGGCTCGGCCGGGAAGATGAACGGGATCGCCGACGACGCGACCAGGTGCTCGATCGACAGCCGCGGGATGCGCGTGGCGATGCGCTGCGTGCGCACCCAGGGCTCGCGCTGCTGGTGGGTCTGGTAGAAGGTGACGTGGTGGCCCGAGGTGTAGCTGGACCCGGTCACGGCCAGCGCGTCGATGTAGCCCTTGGCCAGCATGTCGTCCAGCCGGTCCATCTTGATCCACTGGTCGAGCAGGCCGCGCAGCGGCGTGTTGTCGAGCAGGCTGCGCGGGCGCGTGCGGCGCCAGCGGTTCAGCGCCCAGCCCAGCGACACCATCGTCAGCCACTTCGCGCCGGAGCGGATGACGCCCAGCGAGTCGGCGGCATAGACCTGGTCGACGTGGATGTTCTGCCAGATGTACATCAGGCCATCGACGGCGGAGCAGAAGTCGTCCGCCTGGCAGGCGAGCGTGGCGGCGTTGATCGCGCCGGCGGAGGTGCCGGCGATCACCTGGAAGGGGTTGTCGCCGGTGGTGCAGGCGTCGCGCCGGAGCTGCGCGATGGCCGCGAGCACGCCGACCTGATAGGCCGCGCGAGCCCCCCCTCCCGTAAGGATGAGGCCGGTCTTGGGCTTGGCATCCTGCATGAGGCGCAGCTTACGCCGGGCAGGACGGCGGGGTGTCGCCGGTTTACCCGGCAAATGGGGGATGACCGCGAAGCGTTGGCGTGCATGGCGCAGCTGGCATCACGGCGCCTTTCGCTTGCGCGCGCGCACCCGCAACGGAACGAAGTCAGCCATGTATGCCGACAAGTCCTTGTCCGAGCCGAGATCTGACAAACAGTCGAAGGTGCCTTCCAGGCCCAATGCCCACAACACCATGAGCACCGAACCGATCTGAACTGTCGGGGCGCCGTTCTCGACGCGACCAAGGTACTCAGGCCGATTCCCGCCTCGGCCGCCAGATCAGGCCGAGTCAATCGCCGCGCCCGTCGAGCCAGGGAGATCCGCGCGCCAAGGCCTTCCAGCGAATCTTCAACAATGAACGGAAAAGTCTTAAAGCTCATCTGGCAAGTTTTGCGCGACTTAAAAGTTGTCCGGACAACTTTTAACCTTTAGTCCCACCAGAATCGCCACACCGGCGCATCGAGCAGTGCTGCGGCCAATCGCTCGAACGTCCCGTATCCCTGATCGATCTGGTCGGGACAGTAAAGGAAATGCTCGCGCGCGAGGCGGAGCGCTTCCTCCCTGACGCGCGGCGGTCGATCAACGGTGAACTCGACGGTGCTCCCGGTCGCGCATGCGATTCGAGCGCCAAAACGCTCCTCCCAGGAGTGCCACAAGGCCACATGCGCCGGCGTCGCCGGGCAGTCGTTCCATCCGCCGATCTGGAGGCACGCTGCGACTGCCCAGGGATCGGACGTGGCCAGTTTTCCGATCCACAACGGCTGGTCCGGCGCATGCCGCCTCGTTTCACCCAGGCAACCAAGCGGCTCCTGGTCTCGTGGCCATGCGGCGAGCGCCGCCTGCTCGTCCGGAATCACTGCATCGAGCGCCAGTTCCTCCGCTTCGCGCAGTTCCAACCAAGCCGCGACATCGATCGCCGCGGCGTCTTCAAGCACAGCCTCAACGGACGGCCAGGGCGCCGTCGCGAGCCATTCCTGCCATTCCAGGATTGAGCGAACGTCGCCCAGGATGACGGGGATGCCCTTGCCGCTCGAACGCAACTCACGCAAGCGCGACTCGACGCTTCTGCTCGCGCAGGCCTCAATGGGGAATGGCAAGGGCGCGGGTCGGAGCGTCGTCAGGAAATCGTCGATGCCATCTCCGGCTTCTCCGTAGCGCAGCGCCACGCTGACCTGGCGCACCGCGAGCGACAGCAAAAGAAGCGGCCGAATCGCGTCGTAGATTGCATTGGCGTCCGGGCCGCGCAGGACCAACTCATTCGCCGCGACGGACAAATCATCTGGTGCCGCGATCGCGCCTAACGACCCGCCACGCAGGACGGCAGCGATCCCTTCCTCCATCGCCACCCGAGCTGCCGCGTCGCCGGCCAACTCATCGAATCGGACGACGACCGATTGAACGTTCATCGATTCCCTCATCTCACTGAGCCGACGACCGGCGATGCCATAAGCGTTGTGATCGAAAGGCGATCAACCGCCTTCCGAGTACACGATCTCCGCCGGCTTGAGCTGCTCCAGCGCCTCGTCGCTGGGCCAGAACTTGCCCGCGCCGCCCAGGCCCAGCTCCGCCGTCGCGCCCGCGCGCTTGATCGGGATGCGCAGCTCCAGGCCCTGGCTCAGCACACCCTGCTCCGTCTCCACCCGCTTGGCGGGCCAGCTCTTGACCAGCTCCAGCACCGTCGCCGCCGGCAGGTTGGGCGCCGTGCGCAGGTAGCGCCCGAAGCGCGCCCGCGCCGCCGCCAGACTGAACACCTGCTGCACGTTCATCCGCAGCCCGCCCGAGAAGCGGTCGTTCTGCACCTTGCCCACCGCGATGATCAACTCATCCTCGGCGAGCAGCTCCTTGTTGGCGTTGAGCAGCTCCTCATTCGCCACCGCCTCGATCGCATCGGTCTTGTCGTCGATCTTGAAGATCGCCACCCGGCCGCGCGAGCCGTTGATCACCCGCATGTCGGACACGATGCCCGCCACCGTCGTCGGCTCGCGGCTGTCCTGCAGGTCGACGATCCGGCGCTTGACCATCTTTCGCAGCTCGGTCTCCGCCTGGTCGAACAGGTGGCCCGACAGGTAGAAGCCGATCGCCGTCTTCTCCAGGCTCAGCCGCTCCTTGATGCCCCACGGCGGCACGTCGACGAACTCGGGCTCCGCCGTCGAGGAACCATGCGTGCCGTCGAAGTCGAACAGCCCCCCCTGGTTGGCGTTCTGCGCCAGGTTGTCCGCGTAGGTGTAGCCCAGCGCCACGCTGGCCAGCAGCCGCGCGCGGTCGGGATGCAGCGCATCGAAGGCGCCGGCCTTGATCAGCGCCTCCACCACCCGCTTGTTGACCGCCTTGCGGTCGACCCGCGCGCAGAAGTCGAAGAAGCTGGTGAAGGGCCCGCCCTCGGTGCGGGCGCGAACGATCGCCTCGATCGCGCCGGCGCCGGTGCCCTTGATCGCCCCCAGGCTGTAGTTGATCTTGCGCGCACGCGGCGTGACGCCCGGCTTGGCGCCCTCCTTCGGCGGCGTGCGCACCGTGCCCTCGTCCGCGCCCATCGGCTCGAAACGCCCCACGCCCAGGTTGATGTTGGGCGGCTCGAACTCGATGCCGAACAGCTTGGCGTCGTTCATGAGCACCTTGAGCTTGTCCGTGTCGTCCGATTCGATGGTCATGTTCGCGGCGAAGAACTCCGCCGTGAAATGGACCTTCAGCCAACCGGTGTGATACGCCAGCAGCGAGTACGCAGCCGCGTGCGACTTGTTGAAGCCGTAGCCCGCGAACTTCTCCATCAGGTCGAAGACCTCGTCGGCCTTGTCCTGATCGATGCCCTTCTCGGCCGCGCCCTTGCGGAACAGCTCGCGGTGCATGGCCATCTCTTCGGCCTTCTTCTTGCCCATCGCGCGGCGCAGCATGTCCGCGCCGCCGAGCGAGTAGCCGCCCAGCACCTGGGCGGTCTGCATCACCTGCTCCTGGTAGACCATGATCCCGTAGGTCTCGGACAGCACCGGCTCCACCAGCGGATGCGGGTACTCGACCACCTCCTTGCCGTGCTTGCGCGCGACGAAGCTGGGGATCAGGTCCATCGGGCCCGGGCGGTACAGCGCGTTCAGCGCGATCAGGTCCTCCAGGCGCGAGGGCTTGGCGTCCTTCAGCATGCGCTGCATGCCGCTCGATTCAAACTGGAACACCGACTCGGTCAGGCCGTCGGAGAACAGCTTGTAGGTCCGCTTGTCGTCCAGCGGGATGGTCTCGAAGGCGAAGTCCTTGTGCTCGGGATAGCGCGCGACGATGAAGTCCTTGGCCAGCTCGAGGATGGTCAGCGTCGCCAGGCCCAGGAAGTCGAACTTGACCAGGCCGATGGCCTCGACGTCGTCCTTGTCGTACTGGCTCACCGCCGAGGTCGAGCCCGGCTGCTGGTACTGCGGGCAGAAGTCCGTGATCTTGCCCGGCGCGATCAGCACGCCACCGGCGTGCATGCCGATCGAGCGCACCGTGCCCTCCACGCGCGCCGCCATCTCCAGCAGGCCGGCCACTTCCTCGTCCTGCGCCTCGCGCTCCTCGATCTCGGGCGACTCGTGGCGCGCGTAGACCATCTTGGCCTTGTCCGGGTCGAAGTCCGGCGGCAGCTTGGCCAGCGTCACCGTCTTGCCCGGGGGCGCCGGCACCAGCTTGGCGATCGAGTCCACATGGCCGAAGCCCATGCCCAGCACGCGCCCGATGTCGCGCAGCGCGCCCTTGGCCGCCATCGTGCCGAAGGTCGCGATCTGGCTCACCGCCGGCCGGCCGTACTTGTCCTTGACGTACTCGATGACGCGGTCGCGGTTGCCCTGGCAGAAGTCGATGTCGAAGTCGGGCATCGAGACCCGCTCCGGGTTCAGGAAGCGCTCGAACAGCAGGTTGTACTGCAGCGGGTCCAGGTCGGTGATCAGCAGCACGTAGGCGACCAGCGAGCCGGCGCCGGAACCCCGGCCCGGCCCCACCGGGCAGCCGTTGTTCTTCGCCCAGCGGATGAAGTCGCCCACGATGAGGAAGTAGCCGGGGAAGCCCATCTTGATGATGGTCTCGAGCTCGAACTCCAGCCGGTCGACGTAGCGCTGGCGCACCGCCTCGCGCTTGGCGGGGTCGGGGTAGAGCAGGTTCAGCCGGTCCTCCAGGCCCTCGTAGGAGAGCATGCGGAAGTACTGCTCCATCGGCATCGGCGTGCCGTCGGCCTGGATCGGCGTCGGGAAGTTGGGCAGCTGCGGCTTGCCCAGCACCAGCGTCAGGCTGCAGCGCCGGGCGATCTCCACCGTGTTGGCGATCGCGCTGGGCAGGTCGGCGAAGAGCTTCTCCATCTCCGCCTGCGACTTGAAGTGCTGGCTCGGCAGGAAGCGCTTGACCCGCTTGGGATTGGCCAGCGTCTCGCCGTCGGCGATGCAGATGCGGGCCTCGTGCGCCTCGAAGTCGTCCTCGTTCAGGAACTGGATGGGATGCGTCGCCACCACCGGCAGCTTCGCCTTGGCGGCCAGCGGAACCAGTTGGCGCAGCAGCGCCTCCTGGCCGGGCAGCCCGGCGCGCTGCAGCTCGATGTAGAAGCGGCCCGGGTAGATCGCGGCCAGGCGCCGGGCCCAGTCCAGGGCCTTGGCTTCGTCGCCGGCGATGAGCGCCTGGCCGACCGGTCCGAACTGCATGCCGCCCAGGCAGATCAGGCCCTCGTGGAGTTCCTGCATCCATTCCAGCTTCAACAGCGCCTGGTTGCGCTGCACGTTCTGGATCCAGGCGCGCGACAGCAGCTCGCTCAGGTTGAGGTAGCCCTGGAAGTTCTGCACCAGCAGCAGCACGCGGCTGGGCGGCTTGTCGGTGGCGTCCGGCTCCAGCCAGACCTCGGCCCCCAGCACCGGCTTGACGCCCTTCTTGCGGCAGGCGTTGTAGAACTTCACCCCGCCGAACATGTTCGCGAGGTCGGTCAGTCCCAGGGCGACCTGGCCATCCTTGGCCGCCGCGCTGGCGGCGTCGTCGATGCGCAGGGTGCCGTCGACGACGGAGTACTCGGTATGGGTGCGGAGGTGAACGAAAGCCATCGGCGGATTGTAAGAAGGCTATGCTCGCCCCCCATCGAACACACGCGCGGAGCGCCCGCGGGACCATGAGCATGACGACCAGCATGACGATGAGCCTCTCGACCACGCCCCGTTCCCGGTCCTGCGCGACCGCGCTGGCGACGCTGGCGCTGTGCGCGCCGCTGATGGCGCTGGCCGCCACGGCCCCGGCCCAGCCGCCCAAGCCGGCGAAGCCGTCCCGCAGCAGCGCGGACATCCTCGCCACCGCGCCGGCGTCCGTGTGGCGCGACGTCGACCCGGACAACCTGTTGGTGATGACCTTGCCGCAGGGGCAGGTGTTCATCGAACTGGCGCCGCGCTTCGCCCCCGCGCATGTGGACAACATCCGGGCGCTGGCCCGCGGCGGCTACTACGACGGGCTGGCGATCGTGCGGGTCCAGGACAACTTCGTCACCCAATGGGGCGACCCCAACGCCGATGACGAGGACACCGGCATGAAGGGCAAGGGCAAGCCCTTCCCTGCGGGGGCGAAGGCCCACCTGCCGGCCGAGTTTTCGATCCCGCTCAAGGGAGTGCCGATGACGGTGCTGCCGGACGTCGACGGCTGGGCGCCGCGAGTCGGCCAGGTGGACGGCTTCGCCGCGGCGGCGGATCCCAAGGCCGGCAAGGCCTGGCTGGCGCACTGCTACGGCAGCGTCGGCGCCGGCCGCGGCAACGCGGCCGACTCCAGCACCGGCGCGGAGCTCTATGCCGTCATCGGCCAGGCGCCGCGCGGGCTGGATCTGAACATCACGGTCGTGGGCCGCGTGCTCAAGGGCATGGAGTTCCTGTCCTCGCTGCCGCGCGGCGGCGCGGCGATGGGCTTCTACGACAAGCCCGAGCAGCGGCTGGGCATCGAGCGCGTGGCGCTGGCCGCGGCGCTGCCGGCCGAACAGCGGCCCGCGCTGCAGGTGCTGCGCACCGACACGCCGACCTGGCAGGAGCTGCTCGACGCCCGCCGCCATCGGGGCGGCTGGTTCGTGCACAGCCCGGGCTACACCGACCTGTGCAGCGCCGCCGTCCCGGTGCGCGTCAAGCCGGCCGCCGGGCCGGAGGTCAAGCTCAACGAACCGAAGTCGCCCGAGAGTCGTCGCTGAGCGCATCCGCGCCCCCGGGCGCGGGCGCCGGCGCCCTACAATCGCGCGTTTTGCTGATCCTGCGCGGCCCCGCGCCGCCGCACCGGCATGAACGCTGCTGTCCCGCCTGAACCCCTGCCCGTCCTGAACATCTCCTGCTACCTGTTCGTCGCCATCGAGGCGCCGGACGCGTTGCGGGACACGTTGCACGAGCGCGCACGCACGCTCGACCTGAAGGGCACGGTGCTGATCGCCGAGGAAGGCATCAACCTGTTCCTGGCCGGACCCGCCGAGGCGGTGCGGACCTGGGTCGGCGCGCTGCGCGCGGATCCTCGCTTCGCCGCGCTGGCGCCCAAGGAAAGCTGGAGCGACACCGTGCCGTTCCGCAAGCTGCTGGTGAAGGTCAAGCCGGAAATCATCCGGATGAACCATCCGACGATCCGCCCGGACCAGGCGCCGCGCGCGCCCGCGCTGCCGGCCGCCACGCTGCGCCGCTGGCTGGACCAGGGCCATGACGACGAGGGCCGCCCGGTGGTGACGCTGGACACGCGCAATGCCTTCGAGGTCGACGTCGGCGCCTTCGACGGCGCGATCGACTGGCGCATCGCCAAATTCAGCGAGTTCCCCGAGGCGGTCCAGGCCCACCGCGCCGAACTGGCCGGCAAGACCGTCGTCAGCTACTGCACCGGCGGCATCCGCTGCGAGAAAGCGGCGCTCTACCTCGAGCAGGACGCGCGCGCGCATGGCGTCGACGCGCGGATCTACCAGCTCGAGGGCGGCATCCTGAAGTACTTCGAGGAAGTGGGCGGCGCGCATTACCACGGCGACTGCTTCGTCTTCGACGAGCGCCGCGCCGTCGATCCCGAGCTGGCGGCCTCGCCCAAATCCGTCATCGAATGAGCGATCGCCCGACCTTCGGCGCCCGGCTAATGAAGCTGCTGGGGTTCGCCGTGCTGGCGACGGCGCTGCTCGCGATGGCCTTCCGCGCGCCGGACCGGCCGTTGGAAAGCCTGATCGCGCGCTGGGCGCCGCCGCCGTCGGACTTCCTCGAGCTGAAGCTGCCGGGCGGCCAGGTCCAGCTGGTCCATTTCCGCGACGAGGGTCCCCGCTCCGACACCACCCCCATCGTGCTGCTGCACGGCACCGCCGCGAGCCTGCACACCTGGGAGGGATGGGTGAAGTCGCTGAGCGCGACGCGCCGCGTCATCACGCTCGACCTGCCGGGCTTCGGCCTGACCGGTCCCTCTCCTCTAGGCGACTACAGCGACGACGCCTATGGCTCGTTCCTGTGGTCCTTCTTCCAGCAGTTGCAGATCAGCCGCATGGTGCTCGGCGGCAACTCGATGGGCGGCGGCCTCGCCTGGCAGTACGCGGCCCGGCATCCGGAACAGGTCGCGGCCCTGGTGCTGGTCGACGCCGGCGGGCTCGACCTGCCCAGTGCCTCGGTGCCGGCCGGCTTCCGGCTGCCGGACTCGCGGCTGCTGCACTGGCTGGCCGGCGTGTTCCTGCCCCGGCCGCTGGTGGACCGCAGCGTGCGCGAGGTCTATGGCGATCCCTCCAAGGTCGATGCGGCGCTGGTGGACCGCTACTTCGAGCTGACGCTGCGCGAAGGCAACCGCGAGGCGCTGACGCAACGCCTGGCACAGCGCACGCCCGGCCGCCACGTCGAGCTGCTGGCGCGCATCCAAGCGCCGACGCTGATCCTGTGGGGCGGCCGGGACCGCCTGATCCCGCCGGTGGCGGCCACGCGCCTGCATGAGGCCATCGCGCACAGCACCGTGCAGGTCTTCCCCGGACTGGGGCATGTCCCCCAGGAGGAGGACCCCGCGTCCACCGTCCAGGCCGTTCACACGTTTTTGCACTCTCCTTAACCCTGATGGCCGCCACGCCTGCGGCATTGCAACAATCCCCCCCATTCCGGACCCGCCTCCCCCGAAGCGGGAGCGAGCCGCCCAAGAGGCGGAACCGGAAGTCCATTCCACGATTCCTGCTCAATCACAAGGAGCCTTCATGCAACGACGACAACTGATCGCCCGCGCCGCCCTGACCGCCTGCGCCCTGCTGGCCACCGCCGGTGCCGTGCACGCCCAGGCCCCTGACTGGAAGAAGATCCGCATCGGCGTCGAGGGCGCTACCCCCCGTTCTCCGAAGTCGGCGCCGACGGCAAGCTCAAGGGCTTCGAGATCGACCTGGCCTACGCGCTGTGCGCCGAGATGAAGGCCGAGTGCACGCTGGTGCAGCAGGACTTCGACGGCCTGATCCCGGCGCTGCAGGCCCGCAAGGTCGACGCGATCATCGCCTCGGTGTCCATCACCGACGAACGCAAGAAGGTCATCGCCTTCTCCAACCCCTACTACAACACCCCGGCCCGCTTCACCGCCAAGGCCGACGCCAAGTTCGACTTCTCGCCCGCCGGCCTGAAGGGCAAGAAGATCGGCGTGCAGCGCGCGACCATCCACGAGAAGTTCGCGACCGACACCTTCAAGCAGAGCGAGATCGTCCGCTACGCCACGCAGGACCAGGCCTTCCTGGACCTGAAGTCGGGCCGCGTGGACCTGACGCTGGCCGACCTGGTCGCCGCCGACGTCGGCTTCCTGAAAACGCCCGCGGGCAAGGGCTACGCCTTCGTGGGCCCGAGCTACGACGACGTGAAGTACTTCGGCGTCGGCTCCGGCGTGGGCCTGCGCAAGGCGGACGAGAAGGTGCTGGGCAAGAAGTTCAACGACGCCATCGCCGCGGTCAAGGCCAACGGCACCTTCAAGAAGCTCAACGACAA
>NZ_VOSR01000008.1:0-10111 GCF_007997345.1 Mitsuaria sp. TWR114 | reverse complement strand
CTCGATCAGCTCCGGGCGACGCGCCAGCGTCAGCGCCAGCGACTGCTCGCGGCGCCAGCGCGCGATCTCGGCATGGTGGCCGGACAGCAGCACCGGCGGCACCGGCAACGGTCCTTCGGGCGTCTCCAGGACCTCGGGACGGCTGAAGTGGGGGCAGTCCAGCAGGCCGTCGGAGAAGCTGTCCTGCTGGTGCGAGGCGGCATCGTTGAGCACGCCGTCCTGCAGGCGGGCGATGGCGTCCAGCATCGCGATCGCCGCAGTTCACCCCCCGACAGCACGAAGTCGCCCAGGCTGATCTCCATCGTCACGTGGCGGTCCAGCACGCGCTGGTCGATGCCTTCGTAGCGGCCGCACAGCAGGATGGCGCCCTCGCCCACGGCCAACTCGCGCGCCAGCGCCTGGTCGAGCCGGCGGCCGGTCGGACTGAAATGGATCACGGCGGGCGCACCCGGATGGGCGGTGGCGCGGTCGGCCTTCACGGCAGCCAGCGCGCGCTCCAGCGGCGCGGCCAGCATCACCATGCCGGGCCCACCGCCGAAGGGGCGATCGTCAACACGGCGGTAGTTGTCCTCGGCGTAATCGCGCATCTGCCACAGACGCACGTCGACCTGCCGGCTTTCGTAGGCGCGACGCGTCACGCCGACCCGCAGGAAGGGGTCGAAGAGTTCGGGGAACAGGGTGAGAACGTCGAAGCGCATGGGCAGTCAGGCCCGCGGCTTCAGTAGTCGAGGTCCCAGTCGACCGGGATGACCCGCGCGGCCTTGTCGACGTCGCCGACATAGGCGTTCACGAACGGGATCAGGATCTCTTCATCGGGCTTGATCGGTGCGGTCTTGCCGGCGGGCAGGATGCGCAGCACGCAGTGGGGGCCGGTGTCGATCAGGTCGATCACCTCGCCCAGCGTGGTGCCGTCCTTGTTGACGACCGACATGCCGATCAGGTCGACCCAGTAGAACTCGCCGTCGTCCGTCTCGGGGAACACGCTGCGCGAGACGAAGATGCGGGCGCCCTTGAGCGCTTCGGCGCCGTTGCGGTCGGCCACGCCTTCCACCTGGGCGACGATGCCGTCCGCATGGTCGCGGACAGCCAGGATCTTGAGCACGGGCGGCACGACATGCGGCTTGCCCGGCAGGGCCTTCTCGCTGGGCTTCAGGAACCAGCGGCGAGAGGCGAAGAGCGCCTGGGCATCGGCGGAGTGGCTGAGGATCTTCAGCCAGCCCTTGATGCCCCAGGCGTCCAGCACGCGCCCGACTTCGATGGCGTCTTCCGGAAAGGCCGGGGAGGACTCGATCACGTCGTCAGGCGCCTGCTTCATCACTGCGATCCGAGGATCAGGCAGCGGCGGCGGCCGGAGCGGCAGCCTTCTTGGACACGTCGACCAGACGGGCGACGGCCGGCGACAGCTGGGCGCCCACGCCCACCCAGTACGACACGCGGTCTTGCGAGACGCGCAGGCCTTCGGCATTGCCGGAGGCGACCGGGTTGTAGAAGCCGACGCGCTCGATGAAGCGGCCGTCGCGGCGGTTGCGGCTGTCGGTCACGACGATGTTGTAGAACGGACGCTTCTTGGAGCCACCGCGGGAGAGTCGAATCACGACCATGATCTATCCTTCAGGTTTTGAGCGTTCCACCGCACCAGGGAGACACACAGGGGCAAGCAGACAATGAACCGACCGTTCCGTGCGGGGAGCGCGTGTGTCGCGCATCGAGTCCCCGGGACAGGTCGGCAGCTGGCACCGTAGATACGCCCCCGGTCCGTCCTTCGCCCCCTCAGCCCCGGATCAGGAAGCTTCGAAGCGTGACAGCCACACCCAGGGGCCAGCGCCAAAACCCGGCATTATAAACTCGCTCTTGACGCTTTGTCCTCCTCCCCCAATGACGACAACCACCAGCAGTTCCTCCCCGCTCCTGATCCGCCCCAGCCTGGAAGGCGACATCGCCGCGATCCAGCAGATCTACGAACACGCGGTGCTGCACGGCACCGGCACTTTCGAGACCGAGGTCCCCGATCGCGCCGAGATGGCCCGCCGCCGGACCGAGGTGCTCAGCCGCAGCCTGCCCTACCTGGTCGCGGAGCGTGACGGACAGGTGCTCGGCTACGCGTATGCCAACTATTTCCGCCCGCGGCTGGCCTATCGCTATTTCGTCGAGGACTCGATCTACCTCGCGCCGCAGGCGCAGGGACAAGGCGTCGGCCGGCTGCTGCTGGCGGAGTTGATCGCGCGCTGCGAAGCCGCCGGCGCGCGGCAGATGATCGCCGTCATCGGCGATTCGCAGAACCTGGGCTCCATCGGCGTCCACCGCAGCCACGGCTTCGAGGACGTCGGCGTCATGAAGGCCGCCGGTTGGAAGTTCGGCAAGTGGCTGGACGTGGTGCTGATGCAGCGCCAGCTGGGCCAGGGCGACACCAGCTCGCCCACTGGCGCCGCCCCGGCGACCGCGCCGGCCACCCCGGACCCGACGCCCGCCGCATGAGCGCCCTCGCCCCGACCGACGGCGCCGGTGCGGACGCCAAGTCCAAGACCGTAGCCACCTGGCTGAGCTTCGCGCTTGGCAGCCTCGGGGCGCACCGCTTCTATCTCCACGGCTTCGGCGACCGGCTGGGCTGGTTGCACCCGCTGCCGACGCTGCTGGGGCTGTATGGCGTCCACCGGATGGACACCCTGGGCCAGGACGACGTCGTGGCCTGGTTCCTGATTCCGCTGCTGGGGCTGATGCTGGCGCAGAGCATGCTGGCCGGCATCGTCTACGGCCTGATGCCGGACGAGCGCTGGGCCGAGCGCTTCAATCCGGGCCAACCGGTGCGCAAGACCGGCTGGTGGCCGATCCTGGGCGTCATCGCCTGTCTGATGGTGGGCGGCGCCTGCCTGATGGCGACGATCGCGTTCTCGGCGCAGCGCTATTTCGAATCCCAGGTCGAAGCCGCCCGCGAGATCAGCCAGTAGCCGCCCGCGAGCGCAGCCCGCCCCAGCCCGCTCAGAACAGCGTGAAGCTGATCCAGTAGAACAGCCCGCCGATGAAGGCCGACGCCGGGATCGTGAAGATCCAGGCCCAGACGATGTTGCCGGCCACGCCCCAGCGCACCGACGACGCGCGCTGCGTCGAGCCCACGCCGACGATGGCGCCGGTGATGGTGTGCGTCGTCGACACCGGGATGCCCAGCGCGGTGGCCAGGAAGAGCGTGATCGCGCCGCCGGTTTCCGCGCAGAAGCCGCCCACCGGCTTGAGCTTGGTGATCTTCTGCCCCATCGTGCGGACGATGCGCCAGCCGCCGAACATGGTCCCCAGGCCGATGGCCAGGTAGCAGACGACGATCACCCAGGTCGGCGGCGAGTGCTCGCCAGCACCCGCGTAGCCCGACGCGATCAGCAGCATCCAGATCAGGCCGATCGTCTTTTGCGCGTCGTTGCCGCCGTGACCCAGGCTGTACAGGCCGGCCGAGACCAGCTGCAGCCGTCTGAACCAGTTGTCCACGCGTAGCGGCGAGCTGCGGCGGAATAGCCAGGCCACCGCCACCATCAGCAAGGAGCCGAGCAGGAAGCCCAGCAGCGGCGACACGAAGATGAACAGCACCGTCTTGCCGATGCCGCTCATGATCAGCCCCTTGGTGCCCGCCTTCGCGATCGCCGCGCCCACCAGGCCGCCGATCAGCGCGTGCGAGGAGCTCGACGGGATGCCGTAGAACCAGGTGATCACGTTCCACGCGATCGCACCGATCAAGGCGCCGAAGATCACATGGTGATCGACGATGCCCGCGTCGATCGAGCCCTTGCCGATCGTCGCCGCCACCTTCAGCTCGAAGAACAGCACCGCGATCACGTTGAAGAAGGCCGCGAACAGCACGGCCTGCTGCGGCTTGAGCACGCCGGTCGAGACGACCGTCGCGATCGAGTTGGCCGCATCGTGGAAGCCGTTCATGAAGTCGAAGGCGATGGCCAGCACCACCAGCATGGCCACGACCCAGAAGGCCACCTGCATCGTTCCCATAGCAGACGCTCCGCTATCGGATCAGGAGTTCTCGAGGACGATGCCCTCGATCAGGTTGGCCACGTCCTCGCAGCGGTCGGAGATCGACTCCAGCTGCTCGTAGATGGCCTTGAGCTTGATCAGCTCGCGCACGTCCTCCTGCTCGCGGAACAGCTTGGACATCGCGGCGCGCATCACGCGGTCGGCATCGGACTCGAGCTTGTCGATCTCCTCGCAGGCCTTGATGGCGGCCTCGGCGGTGTGCGGCTCGCTGAGCTTGGGCAGCAGCGTGACGGCATGCTTGACGCGCTCGCAGCACTTGGCCGAGAGCTCGCCCAGGCGCAGCACCTCGTCGGGGATGGAGCGCACGTCGTAGAGCTGCATGGTTTCGCTGGAGTCCTGCAGCAGGTCCAGGATGTCGTCCATCGCGTTGATCAGGCCGTGGATCTGCTCGCGGTCGATCGGCGTGATGAAGGTCCGGTGCAGCAGCCGGTTCACCTCGGCGGTGATGCGGTCGGCGTGGTGCTCGGCCTTGTCGACCTCGGCGGCGTACTTCTCGCGCAGCGTCAGGTCGTTGTAGTTCTGGATCATGAGCATGAAGGCGCGGGCGCCTTCCACGATCTGCGTGCCGTGCTCATTGAACAGTTCAAAAAAATTGCCCTCACGGGGCAGCAGCTTGCCGAAAAACATGGGGAGGCTCCGCGCGGTGCGATCCACGCCGGATCGTCACAAATGGTTCATTTCCGTGTCACGGAAAACCGGCAAGTGTAGCGGCCTGGGGCCCGAACGGGCCATGGGGCCGGCGCAACGGCTCGTCCTCGCGTTCGATCGCCTGGTCGGCGACGCCGGGTAGATGGCTTCGCAGATCGCCCAGTCCCGGCGCACTCAACGCCGGATCGAGCTCCAGCAAGGGCTTGAGGACGAAGGCGCGCTGATGCAGCCTCGGATGGGGCACGGTCAGGCGTTCGAGTGCGAGGGTCTCGTCGCCGTAGAGGAGCAGGTCGAGGTCGAGCGTGCGCGGCGCGTTGACATAGGGCCGCTCGCGCCCGTGGCGCTGTTCGATCGCCTGAAGCGCCTCGAGCAGCACCAGCGGGGCCAGGCCGGTGTGCACGCGCGCGACCGCATTGAGATAGTCGGGCCCTTCGCAGCCGACCGGCGCGCTGCGCCAGGCGCCGGAGACGGCCTCGACGCTCAGGTCCTTCAGGTCGGCGAGGTCGGCCAGCGCCGCCTCCAGCGTGCGCCGCAGGTCGCCGAGGTTGGCGCCCAGGCCGACGTAGGCCGTGATCATTCGTCGGCGGAGGACGCCGGCGCGGCGCTCGACGCTTCGCCGGCACCCGCCGACTTCGGCTTGCGACGACGCGGCGCTTCTTGGCCGGATGGGCCGCGCCGCCCTCCCCGTCCATCGCCTCGGGATCGATGGGCAAGGCCGCGGCCGATTCACCGGCCACCGGCACCGCCGGCACGTTGCCGGCCGCCACCGAACCGCGCGGCACCGAATGCACCCGTCCGCCGCCCGCCTTGGGCTTGCTGCGCGGACCGGTCTGGCGCTGCGTCTCGCGCGCTGATCGAGCAGCGCGCGGCGTCGTCCTCGCTGCCCAGCGCGAAGTCCTCCCACCAGTCGGCCAGCGCCGGATCGATCTCGCCCGCCTCGGCGCGCAGCGCCAGGAAGTCGAAGCCGGCGCGGTAGCGCGGCTGCTCGATCAGGCGGTGCGGCCCGCTGCCGGTGCGGCGCTCGAAGCGCGGCTGCATCATCCAGATCTCGCGCATGTCCGCGGCCAGCTTGCCGCGGCCGGAGATGTCGCCCACGCGCGCGTCGAAGACCAGGTCGATGGCCTGCTGCAGCGCGGGCACCGCCCCTTCGCCGCCGTCGATCAGGCGCTGCCAGCGCTGCTGGACCTCGCCCCACAGCATGCAGGCGAGCATGAAGCTCGGCGCCACCGAGCGGCCCTCGGCCACCCGCTTGTCGGTGTCCTCCAGCGCCAGCCGAACGAACTTGCCGTGCACGTTGTCGGGCAGCGCGCCGTCCTTGTCCAGCACCGCGTCCAGGATCGGGAACACGCCGCGCGCCAGGCCCTGCTTGCGCAGTTCCTCGATGCTGGCCAGCGCGTGGCCGGTCTGCAGCAGCTTGATCATCTCGTCGAACATCCGCGACAGCGGCACGTTCGCGAGCAGCGGCCCCATCGCCACGATCGGCGCGCGCGTCTTGGGCTCGATCGTGAACCCCAGCTTGGCGGCGAAGCGCACCGCGCGCAGGATGCGCACCGGGTCCTCGCGGTAGCGGGTCTCGGGGTCGCCGATCATGCGCAGCACCTTCTTGCGCGCGTCGGCCAGGCCGCCGTGGTAGTCGACCACCAGCTCGCGCTGCGGGTCGTAGTACATCGCGTTGACCGTGAAGTCGCGGCGCGCGGCGTCCTCGATCTGCGGGCCCCAGACGTTGTCGCGCAGCACCCGGCCGGACGCGTCGACGACGTGCGACTTGCCGTCCAGCGCGCTCTTGGACGTCTTCTCGTTGCCCTGCACCTGCTCGGCATCGTCCTCCTTGAGCAGCGCCCGGAAGGTCGAGACCTCGATGACCTCGTGCTCGCGGCCGCGGCCGTAGACCACGTGGACGATGCGGAAGCGCCGGCCGATGATGAAGGCGCGGCGGAACTGGTTCTTGACCTGTTCCGGCGTGGCGTCGGTGGCGACGTCGAAGTCCTTGGGCCGGCGTCCCAGCAGCAGGTCGCGCACGGCGCCGCCGACGATGTAGGCCTCGAAGCCCGCGTCGGTCAGCCCCTTGACGACCTTGACGCCGCGCTCGTCCAGCAGCGCCGGATCGATGCGGTGCTCCTCGGCGGTGATTTCCACCCGCTTGCCCAGCGGCGTGGCGGTCCCCTCGGGCTTGCCCAACAGCTTGTTGATCAGTTTTTTAATCATTCGAACAGCTTCAATATCGGCCAGCCGCGCTCGCGCGCCAGCGTCTCGAGGGCCGCGGTGGGATTGGTCGCCACCGGATGGCTGACCCGCTCCAGCAGCGGCAGGTCGTTCATCGAGTCGCTGTAGAAATGCACGCGCTCGAAATCCTCCCAGCGCCGGCCCTGCGCGGCCAGCCACTCGTTCACGCGCACGATCTTGCCCGCCTGGAAGGACGGGGTGCCGCGCACGCGACCGGTGAACGCGCCGGCCGCGTCGCGTTCCAGCTGCACGGCGATCAGGTGGTCGATGCCGAAGGCCTGGGCGATCGGCGCGGTCACGAATTCATTGGTCGCGGTCACCACGACCACGAGATCCCCGGCATCCAGGTGGCGCTGCACCAGTGCGCGCGCATTGTCGCGCAACATCGGCGCGACGACCCGGCTCATGAATTTGGCGCGGGCGGCCTCGGCTTCGGCCAGCGGACGGGCGCGCCAGACGGAGGTGGCGAACTCGACGTATTCGTCCAGGTCGAGCTCGCCGCGCTGGTACTGCGCGTAGAACTCGTCGTTGCGGGCCGCCCAGGCGGCGCCGTCGGCCCAGCCGATCTCCACCATGTAGGCGCCGAAGGCGTGATCCGAGTCCTGCGGGATCAGGGTGCCGTCCAGGTCGAACAGGGTCAGGTCCACGTGATGTCCTTGAAAAACCTTGAAATCATTGCAACCGGCGGCACGACGCGCCTCAGGCGGGCGCGCCCTGGTCGGCGAGCATCTGGCGCAGCAGCGGCACGGTGACGGCCCGCTTGCTGGCCAGGGCGAATTCGTCCAGCCCGTCGAGCAGCGTCATCAGGTGCTTGAGGTCGCGGGCGTAGCGGGTGAGCAGGTAGTCGATGACGTCGTCGGTCAGCGCGATGCCGCGGCGGTCGGCCTCGCGGCGCAGCACGGCGCGCACCTCGGCCTCGGACAGCGGCACAAGCGCGAAGGTCGGGCCCCAGCCCAGGCGCGTGCGCAGGTCCTCGCGCAGCGCGAGGTCCACCGGCGGCGCGGTGCCGGTCGAGACGACCGCCAGCCCCAGCGTCGCGGCCTCGACGAACAGCGCGAAGGCCGCATGCTGCCGGCCGTCGTCGAAGCGCTGCGTGTCGTCGAGCAGCAGCAGGCTGGGGTGGGTGGGCAGTTCCCAGGGCAGCGGCGTGTCGGCGTCGTACCAGCCGACCTGCGCACCGGCGTGCTGCCAGTGCTGGGCGAGCGCGCGCAGCAGGTGCGTCTTGCCGCTGCCCGGCGGCCCCCACAGGAAGACCGGCGGCGAACCCGCGCCCAGCCCCAGCACGTGCGTGAGGGCCGCAGTGTTGGCGCCAGTGAGGAGCGTGTCAAAGGTGTAGTCGGGCTCGGGACCGAGCGACAGCGGGATCTGCTTCAAACCACTTCAGCGTTGGATGGAGGGAGACCCGGCGGCGATGCCAGGCCCCAGCCCTCAAGGAGCGGGATTCTAAGCGGCGCCTCCCACCCTCCCGCCCCGCTGACCACCCGGAGGTGGGGGACGGCGAAGGACGGGCAGGGAAACCGGGCCTCAGTGGAAGGTGGCGGGCCCGCCTTCGCCGTCGCGGATCTGCTGCAGGCACTGCTCCAGCTCGACCTGCTCGACGCGGTCCCCCGGCAGCAGCGCCACCAGCTTGCGCTGCACGGCCAGCAGCCGGGGCAGGTCCTGCCGGTCCATGTGGATCTGCTTGAGGTTGCGCAGCATGCGCGCCAGGATCTGGCGCGGCGACGCGGTCCCCAGGAAGGCATCCAGCGACATCGGCTCCTGCGGCATCAGCCCGGCGCGCTCGCGCCAGGGGCTGAGGAACTCGTCGAGTTCGCCGCGCCCCAGCGAGCGCCCGCTGAACGGGTCCAGCACGACCTCACCCTGCGGCAGCCGCAGCTTCATCAGGAAGTGCCCCGGGAAGCTGACGCCCTTGACCCGCAGGCCGACATGGGCCGCCAGCTCCATGTAGATGATCGCCAGCGTGATCGGGATGCCGCGCCGCGTGGCCAGCACCTGGTGCAGGTAGCTGTTGCCGATCGCGTAGTAGTCGTTGACGTTGCCCGCGAAGCCGAGCTCGCCATGGAAGTACTGGTTGAGCATCCGGAGCCGGTGGCTCGGCGGCGCGTCGGCCGGCAGGCGCTGGCGCAGCCGCTCGCCGAGCCGGTCCAGCTCCGCCATCACCTGCTGCACGTCCAGCCGGGGGACGTCGTCCAGCGCGATCGCGGCGGCGGCTTCGGCCAGGTTCAGCGTGTCGTCGTCGGCAACCAGCGTCGAGAAATAGTCCAGCGCCGACGGCACCGTCCACTGCAGGGGCGAACTCATGCGCCCGAGTCTACGCCCTGGCCTGGCGGCGTCATCGGCGCGGTTCCCGAGTCCGGGAACTCGCACCCGGCGCTCAGGCCCGCCGCGCGAACTGGCGCAGCTTCACGCCCAGCAGCAGCAGCACGCTGAAATACAGCAGCGCCGACGCTCCCAGGCTCAGCGCCATCCACCCGGCGCGCGCCAGCTCGAAGTGGAAGCCCTTGCCGCCGACCCAGGCAAAGTGCCCGGCCAGCCACCACTGCAGCGCGCCCATCGCCGCGCTGGCGATCAGCACGCGCAGCAGGAACAGCGCCCAGCCGGCTTCCGGCGTGTAGGTGCCCAGCCGGCGCAGCCCGCGCAGCAGCAGCAGCGCGTTGACCACCGCCCCCAGGCCGATCGACAGCGACAGACCGGCGACGCCGATCTGCAAGCCGAAGACGAAGATCGCGTTGAAGAGCTGCGTCAGCACCAGCACGCCGACGGCGATGCGCACCGGCGTGCGCATGTCCTGGCGCGCGTAGAAGCCGGGCGCCAGCACCTTGATCGACACCAGCCCCATCAGCCCGAGCCCGTAGCCCATGACCGCGTGGGCGGTGCTGGTGACGTCGGCGGCCCGGAAGGCGCCGCGCTGATAGAGCACCGCCACCAGCGGCTCGGCGAAGACCACCAGCGCGACCGCGCAGGGCAGCGCCAGCAGCAGCGTCAGGCGCAGGCCCCAGTCGAGCAGGCCCGAGTACTTCTCGGTCTCGCCCTTGGCGGTGCTGGCGGCCAGTTGCGGCGTCAGCACCACGCCCAGCGCGACGCCGAGCAGCGCGATCGGGAATTCCATCAGCCGGTCCGCGTACGTCAGCCAGGATGCGGCGCCCTCGCCCACCGCGATCGCGATCTGCGTGTTGATCAGCAGCGACAGCTGCGCCACGCCGACGCCCAG
>NZ_VOSR01000799.1:0-4120 GCF_007997345.1 Mitsuaria sp. TWR114 | reverse complement strand
CGCGCTGACCTGCTTCCTGGCGCGCGGCGCGTCGCTGGAGGACGCGGTGCGCGCGGCCAATCGCGCGGCCGGGCTGGTGGTCGGCAAGTTCGGCACCGCCTCGGTCACGCTCGAGGAACTAGGAGTCTCCGCATGAGTGCGCTTCCCCATCCGCTGCCGCGCCCGGCCCGGCGCCCCGCCACGACGCCGCCGCGCGTCGATCCGGACGCGACCTTCCTCGAAGGCCTGCGGGCGCATCGCGCGCTGTTCGACCGGCTCGACGCGCTCGGGCCCGACATCGCCCGCGCCGCGATGCTGATGAGCGACACGCTGCGCGCCGGCCGCAAGCTGATGCTGATGGGCAATGGCGGCTCGCCGCCGATTGCCAGCACCTGGCGGCCGAGTTCACCGGCCGCTTCAGCCGGGAACGCGCACCGCTGGCCGCGGTGGCGCTCACCACCGACAGTTCCGCGCTGACCTGCATCGGCAACGATTACGGCTTCGAGCAGGTGTTCTCGCGGCAGGTCGCCGGCCTCGGCGCGCCCGGGGACTGCGTGATCGGCATCTCGACCTCGGGCAACTCGCCCAATGTGCTGCGGGGTCTCGCGCAGGCGCGCCAGCTCGGCATGACGACGATCGGCCTGAGCGGCCGGGACGGCGGCGCGATGCGGGAGCTCTGCGACCTGTGCCTGGTCGTGCAACACAGCGACACCGCGCGCATCCAGGAGGCCCACATCTTCATCGGCCACACCTGGTGCGCGCTGGTCGAGCAGGCCCTGCTCGCGCCGTGACCGGCGGCCCGCTGACCGACCGCCCGTTCCGCTCGTTCTGGATGGGCGGCTACGAAGGCGCCGACCACGTCAACGGCCGCGGCGACGCGCTCGACATGGTCCGCGCCACCGGCCACGACCGGCTGCTGGCGCGGGACTACCGCGAGGTGCGCCGGCTCGGCCTGCGCTGCGTGCGCGAAAGCGTCGGCTGGCGCCTGAGCGAGCGCGCGCCCGGGGCCTGGGACTTCAGCCGCGCCCGGTGCATGGCCCGGACCGCGCGGCGCGAAGGCCTGCAGGTGCTGTGGACCCTGATGCATTACGGCGTGCCGCCCGACCTGACGCTGCTGGACGATGCGCTGATCCCGCGCTTCGCCCGCTTCGCGGCTGCGGCTGCGGCGGCGATCCGCCCGCTCTGCCCGGGGCCGCGCTTCTACACGCCGATCAACGAGATCAGCTTCCTGGCCTGGGCCGCCTCGTCCTCCGACGCGATGGGACCGGCGGGCGCGCCGCGCGAAGTCGGCGCCCGCGAGGACTCGCGGATCAGCGGCTACGAGATCAAGCGCCGGCTGGTGCGCGCGGCGCTCGCCGGCATGGACGCGATCCGCGAGGTCGATCCGCAGGCGCGCTTCCTGCACATCGATCCGGTGATCCACGTCGTACCGACGGAGGACACGCCGGACCAGCGCGCGCTGGCCGAGCAGGTGGCGTCCTACCAGTGGCAGGCCTTCGACATGCTGGCCGGCCGGCAGGATCCCGAGCTCGGCGGCCATCCGGCGGCGCTGGACTGGATTGGCCTCAACCACTATCACAGCAGCCAGTGGGAGGTGCCCAGCGAGAAGCGGCTGGCCTGGCACCTCGGCGATCCGCGGCGACAGCCGTTGTCCGCGCTGCTGGGTCAGGTCTGGCAGCGTTACGGCCGGCCGCTGCTGGTGGCCGAGACCGGCCACATCGGACGCGGTCGCGCCGACTGGCTGCACGACATCGCGGGGGAAGCGCAGCGCGCGCTCCGCGCCGGCGTACCGCTGGGCGGCGTCTGCCTCTATCCGATGCTGGACCGGCCCGACTGGTATGAGCCGGCGCGCTGGCACCGCAGCGGGCTATGGCATGTGCCGCGCGATGCGCGTGGTGCCGCGGCGGGACGGCGCCTGGTACGCCCCTATGCCCGCGCGCTGGCCGACTGGGAGCGAGGTCGGCGCAGCGCGATGGCGCTGGACCTCGTTGCGGATCACGGATCACCCGCCGGCTCGCACGCCTGACCGCGCGCCCGGCCCGGTGCTCAGGCCACGGTGACGCTGCGCATCCCGAGCACGCCGCGGAAGTGCTCGATCGTGCGGCGCAGCCCGTCCTCCAGCGCCACTTCCGGCTCCCAGCCGAGCAGCGCCTTCGCACGGCCGATGTCGGGACAGCGGCGCTTCGGGTCGTCCTGGGGCAGCGGCCGGAACACCAGTCGCGAGCGGCTGCCGGTCAGGCGCAGGATCATCTCGGCCAGCGCCAGCATCGTGTGCTCGCCCGGATTGCCGACGTTGATCGGCCCGAGGTGCGCGCCGTCCATCAGCAGCAGCAGCGCGCGCACCGTGTCGTCGACGTAGCAGAAGCTGCGCGTCTGCAGTCCGTCGCCGTAGATGGTGAGGTCCTCGCCCTGCAGCGCCTGGACGATGAAGTTGCTGACGACGCGCCCATCGCCGGGCCGCAGCCGCGGGCCGTAGGTGTTGAAGATGCGGGCCATCCGCACGTCGACGCCGCGCTCCTGGTGGTAGGCCATCAGCATCGCCTCGGCGCAGCGCTTGCCCTCGTCGTAGCAGGAGCGCGCGCCGTTCGGATTGACATGGCCCCAGTAGTCCTCGTGCTGCGGATGGCACTCGGGGTCGCCGTAGACCTCGCTGGTGGAGGTGTGCAGCAGCCGCGCGCCGGCCTGCTGCGCCAGTTCCAACAGGCGCCAGGCGCCCAGCACGCTGCTGAGCACGGTGTCCACCGGCGCGGTCTGGTAGTACGCGGGGCTCGCCGGGCAGGCGAGGTTGAAGATGCGGTCCGCTTGCGCCATCTCCGGCGTCGGTTCCAGGCACACGTCGCGCCGGTGGAAGGTGAAGCCCTTGTGGCCGAGCAGCTGGTCGAGGTGGCCGATGTCGCCGGTGCTCAGGTTGTCGACGGCCATCACCCGATGCCCGCGGGCGAGCAGGCGTTCGCAGAGATGGCTGCCGACGAAACCGGCCGCGCCGGTGACCAGGATCGTGCGGGGGGTGTCGATGGCGTCGTTCATGTCGTGACCTCATGGAGAAGCTGCATCCAGTCCGCGACGAAGCGGTCGATGTTGAATCGCTCCCGGGCCAGCTCGCGGCCGCGCTCGCCCCACTCGCGGGCCAGGCCCGGATCGCGCAGCAGCCGCGCCATGGTGTCGGCAAGCGCCTGCGGCCGGTTGTCGATGAAGCCGTTCTCGCCGCTGCGGATGACGGTGGCCAGCTCGGTGGTGGCCAGGCCGACGACCGGCTGGCCGATCAGCATCGCCTCGATCAACGCCAGGCCCAGGCTGGTGTAGCGGACCGGATGCAGGAAGAAGCGGTGCGAGGCCATGTGGGCCGGCAGCTCCAGTTGCGAGGCCTCGCCCCAGCCGCCTGGCAGCGCCTCGCTGCCCATGCCCACCAGCGTCAGCGGCACCCGCTCGAGCAGTTCCCGGTACAGGTCGGCGCCCAGGCGGCGGCCGCGGCGCTGCAGGTGGTTGACGACCACCAGCCCGCGCTCCAGCTCGCCACGATAGACCACCTGCGTCAGCGGCCGCACGCCGTGCTCGACCACCCGGGTCGGCGTCCGGCCCGCGTCCCACATCAGCGCGTTGAAGTGGGTGCAATGGACCAGCATCGCGCCGGGGTCCTGCACCCAGTGCAGGGTGTCGGTGGGATGCTGCTGCGGCGGGTCGTGTTCCAGGTAGACGCGCGGCAGCCGCTGCTGCGCCTCGCTGAGCCAGCGCGGGCGGTCCTCGTCCCAGCCGGCGCGTGCTGGTACAGCACCAGGTCGAAGGGCATGGTCGCGATCTGCTCCACCGGCGCCTCATGCACGTTGTCGCCCCAGGGCAGCGCGCCGACACGGCCCACGCGGCCTGGCGAGCCCGCCGGGTCGGTCACCAGGAAGAAGTCATGCGGAACCTGCGTGAGGTTGTAGAGGTAGTTGCCGTGGACGTGCCAGGTCAGGATGCGCAGGCGACGGGGCATGGGGACCCTCCTTGGAGATCGCGACGGATGGGATGGATGGCGCGGACGAACGCAGCAGGTCTTCCAGCGCCTGCAGCACCTCGAAGACCGACAGCGCATGCGCGCAGGCATGGCCGTTCGGGCATTCGGGATAGGCGCAGGGACGGCAGGGCGCGGGCTTGGCCAGCA
>NZ_VOSR01000798.1:0-2002 GCF_007997345.1 Mitsuaria sp. TWR114 | reverse complement strand
CATCACGTCGACCTGATCGGCCAGTTGCCGGTCTACCGCACGGTGACCGCCTACGAGGTCACCCCGGTGGTCGCGTTGGTGCGCCCCGACTTCTCGCTGCGGCTGGACGCGTTCGAGGTGGCCGAGGCCTTCGAGGTGCCGCTGGCCTTCCTGATGGACCCGGCCCACCACCAGCGCCACAGCTTCGAGTACGAGGTCCCCGGCACGGACGGCCCGCTGATGGGACGACGCCAGTTCCTCTCCATGCCGTGGACGGGGCCAGGTCTTGCGGTCTCGAACGCGGACCCCGACGTCGCCCTCACCGCGGCCAGTCCGAAGGAGTTCTTCATCTGGGGCGCGACGGCGGCGATGTTGCGCAATCTCTACCGCTTCCTGCAGGTTTGACGCCCGCTATCATCCCGGGCCATGAACTTCTTCGCGGTCTTGCTGGCGCTGGTGTGCGAGCAGCTCAAGCCTCTGCCGCACGGGAACCCGGTCCACCAGGGCATGATCGCCTGGGTGCGCTGGACCGGGCGCAACTTCGACGCGGGACGGTCGCATCACGCGGCCGTCGTGTGGACGATCACCGTCGTCGGCCCGGCGCTGCTGGTCGGCGCGATCTACGCGCTGGTGCGCCCCTACAGCCTGCTGCTGTCGCTGGCGCTGGACGTGCTGGTGCTCTACCTGACGCTGGGCTTCCGCCAGTTCAGCCACTACTTCACCGACATCCGCGACGCGCTCGAGCGCGGTGACGAGCTCGAGGCCCGTCGCCTGCTGGCCGAGTGGCGCCACCTGGACGCCAGCGAGCTGCCGCGCACCGAGCTGCTGCGGCATGTGCTGGAGCACTCGCTGCTGGCGGCGCACCGGCATGTCTTCGGTGTCTTCTTCTGGTTCGTGCTGTTCTCGACGCTGGGCCTGGGGCCGGCCGGCGCGGTGCTGTACCGGATGGCCGAATTCGCCGGCCGCTACTGGGCCTTCAAGAGCCGCACGCTGGACGCGCCGACCAACGAGCGCCTGATGGCGCTGTCGCGCAAGCTGTTCGGCATGATCGACCACATCCCGGCGCGCCTGACGGCGACCGGCTTCGCCATCGTCGGCAACTTCGAAGAGGCGGTGAACGCCTGGCGTCGCGACGCGGCGCTCTGGGCGCATGACAACGAGGGCATCATCCTGGCCTCCGCGGCCGGCGCCGTCGGCGTGCAGCTGGGCGGCAGCGCCGCGCCGGGCGTGACCCCCGACCGCAGCAAGACCTTCGAGTCCGGCGGCGACATGGACGCCACCCGCGCCGAGGGCTCGACCGGCGGCGTGCCGCCGCAGCTGGGCCACCTGCAGAGCGTCGTCGGCCTGGTCTGGCGCTCGGTGGTGCTGTGGATGATGCTGCTGGCGCTGCTGACGCTGGCGAACCTGGTCGGCTGAACGACGCTCAGGCGTCGCGCACGTCGGCGAGCACCTGCTGGCCGAAATCGTCGCGCGCCAGGAAACGCAGCACGCGCGTCGCGGTGTCCTCGGCGCTGACGAGCTGGCCCTCGGCCTTGAACGCGGCGAAGCGGTCGCGGTCCGGGAACTTCGACGCATCGCCGCCGCGCAGCTGCGCCTGCATGTCGGTGTCGATGATGCCCGGCGCCAGCGACACGACACGCGCCGCCCGCTCGCCCTGCGCGGCCTTGTGTTCCTCGTCCAGCGCCATCGCGCGGCTGAGGTTGTCCATGCCGGCCTTGGCCGTGCAGTACAGCGCGCTGCCGGCCATCGCGCGGCGACCCAGCCCGGACGAGATGTTCAGCACCTTGCGCGCCGCCGGCCAGTCGCGCGTGGCGTCGAGGAAGGCGGCGCTCAGCAGCACCAATTCCATCGGCCATGCACCAGCCTGGTTCGCGTCGGCGGCCAGCGCGCGTTCATCGATCTCGACGCGCCGCAGCGGCAGCTCCTCCGGCGCGGCGGTGAAGCCGTGGTCCAGCGCCATCGCGGCCACCGCCGAGGTCTTCAGCCCCGGGATGAATTCATCGACCCACGCCGGCCGAGGCCC
>NZ_VOSR01000797.1:0-547 GCF_007997345.1 Mitsuaria sp. TWR114 | reverse complement strand
CCTGGGCGAGGTCGAGCGCCGCGGCATCCTGGGCAAGGACACCGACGGCGACACGATCGAGGGCATCGTGCTGCTGCTCAAGGACACCAACCCGTCGCGCACGCTCGACGGCCTGCATGCGGCCGTCGACGAGCTCAACACCGCGCTGCTGCCGGGCGACGTCAAGGTCGTGCCCTACCTCGACCGCGCCACGCTGATCGAGGCGACGGCCCACACCGTCGGCCACACCCTGGTGGAAGGCATGGTCGTCGTCACGCTGGTGCTGCTGCTCTTCCTCGGCAGTCCACGCGCGGCGCTGGTCGTGGCCGTCACCATCCCGCTGGCACTGCTGGCGGCCTTCATCTTCATGCACCACGCCCATGTGCCGGCCAACCTGCTGTCGCTGGGCGCGATCGACTTCGGCATCCTCGTGGACGGCGCCGTCGTGGTCGTCGAGCACCTGCTGCGCCGGCGCGAGCAGGCCGCCGACCGGCCACTGACGCCGCGCGACGCGATCGTCGCGACGCTGCAGGTGGCGCGGCCGATCTTCTTCGGCATGGCGGTGATC
>NZ_VOSR01000796.1:0-4936 GCF_007997345.1 Mitsuaria sp. TWR114 | reverse complement strand
GCGCGCCTGCTCGGCGCGGGCCAGCGCGATGGCGAGGTCCAGGTTCTGGTCGAGCGCGCGCTGGACGATGGCGCTCAATGCCGGATCGTCGAAGCCTTGCCACCAGGCGGCCAGCGCCGCAGGCGAGTCGCCGGTCTGGCGCTGCGAGATCAGCGCCTGGCCGGCGAACTGCTCATCGAGCGCGCGAGGGCGGCCGGCCGGATCGGTCATCGGCGCGCAAGCGGCGAGCGCCGCGGCGAGCACGGCGCCCAGCGCCAGGTTCAGCGAAGCGGAGCGCCGTGGCAGGCGGGCAGTGGAGGAAAGCGGGAGCGTCATGGCGGAACTCCAGGAAGTGCGGCGCGATGGAGGGGGCGGGCGCGAAACTCAATGGGCATCGGCGGACGGGGCGGACGGCGGCGCGATCTTGCGCAGCAGCGGTACGAACAGCAGCGCCGCGACGAAGCAGACCATCACGAGCAGGAAGGCGTCGGAGAAGGTCATCGTCACCGCCTCGCGGTAGGTCAGCGACCAGAGCTGGCGCAGCGCCGCGGTGGCCGCATCGCCCGAAGGCAGCGAGGACAGCGGCGCGCCGGCGGAGGCGAGGAAGCCGCTCATCGCCTCGTTGCCGTCATGCAGGCGCTCGGCCAGGCGCTGGAAGTGCAGATTGGTGCGATCGTTGAGCACCGTCGCGCAGGCCGCGATGCCGATGGCGCCGCCCAGGTTGCGCATCAGGTTGAACAGTCCCGAGGCCAGCTTGAGCCGCGCTGGCGGCAGCGCGCCGAGCGCCAGCGTCACCACCGGCGGCACGCTGAGCTGCTGCGCCATGCCGCGCAGCGCCTGCGGCAGCAGCAGCTGATGCGCGCCCCAGTCGTGCGTGATCGGCATGAACTCCCACATCGAGAGCGCGAACAGCGCGAGCCCCGCGAAGAGGATCCAGCGCAGGTCGAAGCGGCTGGCGAGGAAGGCGTAGAGCGGGATGCTCATCACCTGGAACACGCCGGTGGAGAACACGGCCAGGCCGATGTCCAGCGCGCCATAGCCGCGCACGCGGCCGAGGAACAGCGGCGTGAGGTAGATGGTGGCGAAGATGCCGATGCCGGTGATGAATGAGAACAGGCTGCCGAGCGCGAAGTTGCGGTCCTTGAGCGCGCGCAGGTCCACGATGGGCCGCGCGGCGGTCAGGCTGCGCCCGATGAAGGCGAGGCCGCTCAGTGCGGCGGTCCAGGCGGTGACGGTGATGGTCGTGTCGCCGAACCAGTTCCAGCGCGGGCCTTCCTCGAGCGTGTACTCGAGGCAGCCCAGGAACACCGCGAGCAGCGCCATCGACAGGTAGTCGGCGCCCTTGAGCAGCGAGAGGTCGGGCTTGTCCACGCGCACCATCAGCGGCACGACGACGGTGACGACGAGGCCGGGCAGCAGGTTGATGTAGAAGAGCCACTGCCACGACAGCATGTCGGTGATCCAGCCGCCGACGACTGGCCCGAGCGTCGGCGCGAGCGAGGCGATGGCGCCGATGGTGGCCGCGGCGATGACGCGCTGCTTGCCGTCGAAGTACATGAAGGCGGTGGTGAAGACCATCGGGATCATGGAGCCGCCGAGAAATCCCTGCAGCGCGCGGAACGCGATCATGCTCTGGATGTTCCAGGCCAGGCCGCACAGCAGGCTGGTCAGTGTGAAGCCCAGCGCCGAGGCGGCGAACAGCCAGCGCGTGGACATCACGCTGGCGAGCCAGCCCGACAGCGGGATGACGATGATCTCGGCGATCAGGTAGCTGGTCTGGACCCAGGTGGTGTCGTCGGCGCCGGCGGAGAGGCCACCGCCGATGTCGCGCAGCGAGGCCGAGACGATCTGGATGTCCAGCAGCGCGATGAACATGCCGATGCACATCGTCGCGAAGGCGAGCACCTTGTCGCGCGTGCTCAGCTGGGCGACGGGGATGACGTCGTTGGACCAGAAGGCGGGACGCGCGCGCGGCGGCATCGATGCCGGCGCTGGCGGAGACGGGGAAGCAGTGAGCGCGGTGCTCATGGCAGGCTCGCGGTCTTGGCGGACGGGGCGGCGGTGTCTGCGGCGGTGTCGACCTCGACCACGACGGACAGTCCGGGGCGCAGCCGGCCGAGACGGTCATCCGCGGCGTCGAGCTGGATGCGCACCGGCACGCGCTGGACGATCTTGGTGAAGTTGCCGGTGGCGTTCTCGGCCGGCAGCACGCTGAACTGCGCGCCCGTCGCGGGCGCCAGGCTGCCGAGCCGCCCGTACATCACGACGCCGGGCCAGGCGTCGGCGCGGATGCGCACGGGCTGTCCGGCCTGCATGCGGGCGAGCTGGTCTTCCTTGAAGTTGGCGTCGACCCAGAGGCCCTGCGCGGGGACGACCGACATCAGCGGCGTACCGACGCCGACATAGGTGCCCAGCCGCGCCTTGCGGTTGCCGATGTAGCCATCGCGCGGCGCGCGCAGTTCCGTGTAGCCGACGTTCAGGCGCGCGAGTTCGCGTTCGGCGCGGGCCTGGTCGAGCGCGGCCTGCGCCTGGCGCTTCTGCGTCGCGATGACGTCGAGCTGGCGCTCGGCGGCGAGTTGCTCGGCACGGGCGCGGGCGGAGCCGGCCTGCGCGGTCTTGAAGGCGGCCTCGGCGCGCTGGCTGCTTTCGACCGAGACAGCCGAGCGCCGCACCAGATCCTGATAGCGCGCGAAGTCGTCGCGGGCACGCTGCTCCTCGGCGGAGGCCGCGGCGATGCCGGCGCTCGCCTTGGCGATCACGCCTGCTGCAGCGCGGCGGCCGCGGCCAGGTTGGCGATGGCGGCCTCCTGTGCTTCGACGGCGCCGGTGGCGCGCTGCAGGGCGGCGTCGTAGTCGCGCGCGTCGATGCGGGCCAGCAGCTCGCCGGCGCGCACGAACTGGTTGTCCGTGACCGGCAGCTCGGCGATGTAGCCGCCGACCTTCGCGCCGACGACGGTGATGTCGCCGCCGACGTAGGCGTCGTCGGTCTCCTCATGGAAGCGGCCTGTGGTCCACCAGTGGGCGCCATAGGCGCCGGCCGCGAGCACGGCGGCGGTCAGCGCGGCCCACGACAGCGCGGTGCGGCCGAACGGCCTGCGCGAGCCAGCGGAGGACGCGGGAGGAAGAGAAGGAGCGGGAGGCGCGGGAGGAACGGGTGCCGGGGAAGCGGCCGTGGCGGTGGCGTTGGGGGAAGAGGCGGTCATGCGGAGCTCCGGCATCGAGGGCCCGCCGGGGCGGCGGGTGATGGAGCGGACTATAGGAACGTCACTTTCATGATGGAAGTGACTGGCGGTGGAATGCACTGTTCCGGATTCGTCAACTGACTTCCATGATGGAAGTCAGTGAGAATGGCGGGGCAACCCAAGGAGACCGCCGATGCGCCGCACGAGTTTCGAGGAGATGGCCTGCCCGGTGGCGCGTACGGCCGACATGCTGGGTGACAGCTGGAGCGTGCTGATCCTGCGCGAGGTGTTTTATGGGCATCACCGCTTCGACGAGTTCGTGACCGAGCTCGGCATTGCGTCCAATACGCTGACGCGGCGGCTGGCGGAGCTGGTGGATCGCGGGTTGCTGGAGAAGCGGCCCTACAGCGAGAAGCCGCCGCGCTTCGAGTACGTGCTGACGCCCAAGGGCCGCGATTTCCGGCCAGTGATGCTGACGATGCTGAACTGGGGCAACCGGCACGCGGCGTTGAAGGGCAAGCCGATGCGGCTCATCGACACGGAGACCGGCGAGCCGGTGGAGCTGCAGCTGATCGATGCTCGCACGGGCAAGGCGATCGGGCCGCAGCACAAGGTGGAGCGGCGCTCGGCCGCGCCGCGGCGCGTCGAGCTGTTCGACTTCGATGGGGAAGTGAAGAACGAGGCGGGCGCTTAGCGCGGATGGCCATCGTGCGCGTTCCCGGCGAGCGCCCTCAGCGCTGCACCAGCGCGAGCTTGACGCCCAGTCCCACGAAGGCGGCCGCGAAGCCGCGTCGCATCCAGCGCAGCACCGGCGGGCGGGACAGCACGCGGTCGCGCATCGCGGCGGCGAAGACGCCATAGACCGCGAACACGCCGAAGGTCATCGCCATGAAGACGAGGGACAGCTCGAGCATCAAGGGCGTCGGGCGGGGCTCGTCGTGGGCGATGAACTGCGGCAGGAAGGCGACGAAGAAGATCGACAGCTTGGGATTGAGCAGGTTCACCAGCACTGCGTGGGCGACGATCTCGCGCGCGGAGCGAGGCGGTCCGGCGGCATCGATGGCGAGCGCGCCGCGCTCGCGCAGCGACATCCAGGCCATGTAGAGCAGGTAGGCAACGCCGGCGCACTTCACGAGGTCGAACGCGAGCGCGCTCGCATGCAGCAGCGCGGCCAGGCCGGTGATCGCAGCCAGCATGTGCGGCACGATGCCGGAGGGTGCAGCCGAAGGCGGCCGCGAGCGCGGCCCGTCCGCCGCTGGACAGGCCGGCGGCGAGCGTCACCAGCGCGCCGGTGCCGGGCGAAGCCACGACGATCAGCGAGGTGACCAGGAACTCGGGATTGGAGAGCGAGGAGAAGGGCACGGCGGACCTCGATGCGATGGCTGCGGAGAGCGCATGGTCGGGCCGCGAGGGGCGGCGCGTCTTGGACGAAATTGCAGGGCCGGGCGGCTCAGCGCAGCGCGGCCGCGTAGACGCCGGGCGGGATGCCGAAGCAGCGGACGAAGTGGCGCGTGAGGTGGCTCTGGTCGCAGAAGCCGCTGGCGGCGGCGGCCTCGGCGAGCGGGGTGCCCAGGCCGATGAGCCGGCGCGCGCGCTGCAGGCGGCGCTGGACGAGATAGGCATGCGGCGGCAGGCCGGTCGCGCGGGTGAAGGCGCGCAGGAACTGGAAGCGGCTCAGGCCGGCCTCGCGGGCGAGGTCGGTGAGGCTCGCCGGGGAGGCGAGTTCGTCATCGAGGCGGGCGCGGGCGGCGGCGATGCCGGAAGGGAGCGCGGTCG
>NZ_VOSR01000795.1:0-1664 GCF_007997345.1 Mitsuaria sp. TWR114 | reverse complement strand
GCCGGTCGCGACCGTCGAGGTGTCGCCGGCACCGGTGTCGCCGGTCGCGGAAGCGGTCGGTGAGCTGGTGTCGCCCGAGACGCGCGGCGCCGGCCCCGTGGGCGGTGACGCCGCCGATGGCGACGCGGGTGGCGATCGTGAAGGGCGTGGCCGCAACCGCCGCCGTCGTGGTCGCGATCGTGATCGCGAGCCCCGCGAGGGTCAGCAGGCGCAGGCCCAGGAGTCCGGCCAGCGCCCCGCGCGCGCGCCGCAAGGCGAGGGCGCTGAAGGTGCCGCCGATCCGGTCGACGACGCCCAGCTGCAGGCCGAGGCCCAGGCGCGCTTCGACGCGCTGGTGTCCGGTGCCTTCGACGCGGATGTCGAAGGTGACGGCGACGTGGCGGAGACGGGCGCGGCGGAAGTCGAGGCCTCCGCCGACGAGGGCGAGACCGGCACCGACGGCCAGCCCGGCAAGCGCGTGCTCGCGCCCGATGCCGATGCGCCCAAGCTGCAGAAGGTGCTGGCGCAGGCAGGCGTCGGCTCCCGGCGCGACATCGAGGACATGATCGCCAAGGGCCAGATCACGGTGAATGGCGAGGTCGCCCATGTCGGCCAGCGCATCTCCTACGGCGACCGCGTCGCGGTGGCCGGCAAGCCGATCAAGGTCCGCATCGCCCCCGTGGCGCCGCGCATCCTGGCGTACCACAAGCCGGTCGGCGAGGTCGTCACCTTCAACGACCCCGAGGGCCGTCCCACCGTCTTCCGCAACCTGCCGCGCCTGCCGCAGGGCAAGTGGCAGTCGGTCGGCCGCCTGGACCTGAACACCGAAGGCCTGCTGCTGTTCACCAACTCCGGCGAACTGGCCAACCAGCTGATGCACCCGCGCTTCGGCGTCGAGCGCGAGTACGCGGTGCGCGTGCTGGGCTCGCTGAGCAAGGAGCAGAAGGACAAGCTGCTGACCGGCGTCGACGTCGACGGTCAGCAGGCCAGCTTCAAGAGCATCGAGGACGGCGGCGGCGAAGGCGTGAACCGCTGGTATCGCGTCGTCATCACCGAAGGCCGCAACCGCGAGGTCCGCAAGCTGTTCGAGAGCGTCGGCCTGGCCGTCAGCCGCCTGATCCGCATCCGCTACGGCACCGTCGTGCTGCCGCGCGGCCTGCGCCGCGGCGTCTACATCGAACTGGGCGACGCCGATGTCCGCGTCATCCGCCAGCTGGCCGGCAACGAGCCGCGCCCGCCGCGCAACAACGACCGCGCCGAGCGTCGCGACAAGCGCCGCAGCGGCAACAGCGGCGGTCCGCGCCCGAGCCGTCCGGAGCCCTCGCGCCAGGAGCAGCGCGGCGAACAGCGCGCCCACCAGCCGCAGCGCCCGCAGCAACAGCAGCAGGAGCGCGAACGCGATCGCCGGCCCCGCAACGAGGACGATGACGACTTCATCCCGAAGCACATCAATCCGCTGGAGCAGACCTTCGACCGTCGCTTCGCCACCGGCAGCAAGCGCATCCCGCAAGGCTTCGGCAAGGGCGGCAGCGATGCGGGCGACCATGGCCGCGGCGGCAACCAGCGCGGCCCGGGCGGCGAGCGCATTCCGGATCCGATGAAGACCTCGATGGGCTACATCGGCGCCGACGCCTTCATCAACCGGGGCGGCAATCGCGGCGGCCGCGGTCGCCGCTGAGCGGGTC
>NZ_VOSR01000794.1:0-5751 GCF_007997345.1 Mitsuaria sp. TWR114 | reverse complement strand
CAGGCGGCGCAGCGGCTCGGCGATCGCGCGGCTCATGCGCCGTGCCAGCACCAGCGCCAGCACGATGAAGACCAGCGACAGCGCCAGCATCATCGCGAACGCGGCCCAGGCGCTCTTGGCCAGCTCCGCCTGGCTCAGACCGATCAGCACCACCCAGCCGGAGTCCGGCGCGCGGCTGAAGGCGGTGAAGACCGGCTCGCCGTCGAGCGTGCGCAGGTCCACCACGCCTCGGTCGGCGCGGGCCAGGGCGTCCAGCATGTCGCCGGTGGCGCGCTGCCCGACGCGGCGTTCCGGCTCGCGCGTGCGGGCGATGACGGCGCCCTGCCCGTCCAGCACCACGCCCAGCCAGCCGGCGGGCAGCGGCTGCTGGCGGAAGATCTGCTGCATCTCGCTGACCGGACTGCCCAGGCCGAGGAACATCGCCTGGCCGGCCACGGTCACCGGCACCCGCACCGCGAAGCTGGGGCGACGGTCAACCGGACCGAGATAGAGGTTGGAGACGATCAGCCGGCGGCGCGTGTCGATGCCGCCCGGGAAAGCCGCAGCCGCCGGCAGCGGCTGCCCCCAGGCGACCCGGGTGTTGAGCAGTTGCCGGCCGTCCGGCGCCGTCAGCACGATGGTGCTGGGCGTGCCGGCCACGAGCCGCGTGGCCTCGCCATGGAACTGCGCCAGCCGGCCCTCGGCCAGGCTCGGGGACACGCTCAGGGCCTGCAGCAAGGCGGTGCGCACCGCCATCTCGCGGTCGGTGACCAGGCTCAGCGCCTCGGCGGTCTCGGTCGCGGCGGAGACGGCCGCGCGCCGTTCGGTGTGGAAGACCGCCATGCCGGCGATCACCGACAGCAGCAGCGTCGGCAGCACGATCAGCCAGACCATGGCGCGCAACTTGCCGCTGACGGACCCGGCGCGCGGCGCGGTGGAGGTCGGGGTCCGGTCGGGCATGGTGCGCGATTCTAGGCGCGGGCCCGGGCCCTTGACGGTGTCCTCACACCCCCGATCCGGGGCCACGCGACCATGACCTGCCAGGGAGGGCGGCGATGAAACTGCTCGTCATCGAGGACGAGGACAAGCTCGGCGAATACCTGCGCGGCGGCCTCACGCAGGAGGGCTTCGTCGTCGACCTGGTGCGCGACGGCGTCGACGGCCTGCACCAGGCCAGCGAAGGCGCCTACGACCTGGTGCTGCTCGACGGCGTGCTGCCCGGCATCGACGGCCTGGCCGTGCTGGCCGCGCTGCGTCAGCAGGACCACACCCGCACACTGCCGGTGCTGATGCTGACGGCGCGGGCCGAGGTCGAGGACCGCGTGCGCGGCCTGCAGGCCGGCGCCGACGACTACCTGGTCAAGCCTTTCGCCTTTTCGGAACTGGTGGCCCGCATCCAGGCGCTGCTGCGGCGCGCCAGCGCGACGCCGGTGGCCGAGGCCACCGTGCTGAAGCTGGCCGACCTGGAGCTCGACCTGCTGCGCCGCAAGGCCCACCGCGCCGGCCAGCGGCTGGACCTGACGGCCAAGGAGTTCAGCCTGCTCACGCTGCTGCTGCGGCGCCAGGGCCAGGTCTTGTCACGGACGGAGTTGGCCGAGCAGGTCTGGGACATGAACTTCGACAGCGGCACCAACGTCGTCGAGGTCGCCGTGCGGCGCTTGAGGACCAAGCTGGACTGGCCCTTCGACGCGCCGCTGCTGCACACGGTGCGCGGGATGGGCTACGTGCTGGAGACGCGCGAGCCCTGAGGCCGCCGGCGCCACCACGCCAGCAGCCCCAGGCCGCCGGCCAGCATCGCCCAGCTCGACGGCTCGGGCACCGGCGCCGCCAACTGCTCGAAGGCCAGCTGCTGCATCGCCGTGGCCTGCGCTTGCGAGATGCCGAGTTGCGCCGCGGCCGTCTCCGTCGCGCCCAGGCTGCGCGGGTCCAGCCCGGTGATGCGGCCGAAGATCGTCAGCGCCTCCAGGTAGCTGCCGAAGCGGCTCGCGTGGTAGTTGTCGTCGGCCCAGAGCTTGACCGTGCCCGCGTCGATGCCGTCATAGGGATTCGCGTCCGCGAAGCCCTGCGCCATCGCCCGGTTCCAGGCCAGGCCCACCGGGATCACGCCATCGATGTGCTCCGACGCCAGGTCCGCCTGCTGGTAACCGGCGTAGACGTCCCGGGCCATCTGGTAGATGGATTCGCCGTACCAGGCGCCGCTGGGCGGATAGGTCTGGTCGGCGCGCGACCAGGTCGCCATCAGGTTGATCTTCACGTCCGCGTTGCGGGCATGCAGCGCATCGGCCAGCAGGCCCGAGTACTGGATCAGCTTGGCCGGATTGCCGGGATCGGACGCGTCCAGCGTGCTGTAGCTCTGCAGCACCACGCGGTCCCAGGGCTTGTCGATCAACGCCATCTTGGTGTTGTAGTGCAGGTCCAGGCCGCTGCCGCCGACGGTCTCCAGGCTCACGTCGTAGTTCAGCCCCGCCTGCACGGTGAAGGCCTTGAACAGCGCGGGAATGCCGCCGATGCCGGTGCCGTTCAGGTCGGTGACCGAGCCGGGGTTGAACTGCATCACGGCCGAGCCCTGCGCGTAGGTGAAGCTGTTGCCGACGAACAGGATGCTCTCGGCCCGCGCCGCGCCGGCGGACAGCGCCAGCACGACGCCCGCGAGCGGGCAGAAGAATCGATTCATGGATGTCGTCCTCGGTGTGGAGTCGTTGAAGCGCGCCCGCGTCCAGGCCGGCGCCTCGCCCTTATAGGAAGCGGGACACCGTCCGGGAGGACCTCCCCCTAGATCGCTGTGCGGCAGGCATCTGCAAACTGGTGCGCCAGCGCACGGAAACGGCGCGTCCGGCCACACGGCACCGCCGCGCAGCGGTGTTCACGGGGGTTCGCACCCGATCCGGGCGCCATGACCGCCTACCGCTTGGCACCAAAGACACCGGAAATTACCTCAAGCGGGCACGGTGATTGCCATCTTGTCTGGTTGGAACGATGTCCAGTTCCTGGAGCTTTTGATGTCCCTGCCCGTTGCCGCAACTCCTGCCGCGTCCCAGCCGCGCGCGAATCTCCTGCTCGTGCAGATGCCCGAGGAGGATCAGGCCCGCTGGTCCGGACAGCTCGAAACCGTCGAGCTGCTCAAGGGGCGCGTGCTGTTCGAGGCCGGCGCTCCCGCGACGCATGTGTATTTCCCGATCACGGCCATCGTGTCGCTGATCCACACCACGCATTCCGGCGACTCGGCGCAGGTCGCGATGATCGGCTCCGAGGGCGCCGCCGGCCTGGCGGCCGCGATGGGCGGGGAATCGCCCGCCTGCCGCGCCGTCGTGCAGCGCGCCGGCCTGGCCTTCCGCATGCGGGTGTCGCTGGTGCGCGAGGAACTGATGCGGCCCGGCGGGTCGTCGCAGATGCTGCTGCGCTACCTGCAGTCGCTGATCTCGCAGATCGCGCACACCGCGGTCTGCAACCGCCATCACTCGCTGGAGCGGCAGCTGTGCCGCTGGCTGCTGCTGTGCCTGGACCGCCAACACGGTCACAACGAGCTGTCGGTCACCCAGGAGTCGATCTCCAACCTGCTGGGCGTGCGCCGGGAAGGCGTCACCGAGAGCGCCCAGCGCCTCCAGGCCGCCGGCCTGATCCGTTACTCCCGCGGACATATCGCGGTGCTGGATCGACCGGGGCTGGAAGCCCGGGCCTGCGAGTGCTACGCCCTGCTCAAGCAGGACTTCCAGCGCTTGCTGCCCCAGGACCCGGACGGCGTGAACGCGGCCACCTCTGCCACCTTCGCGCCCGTCGCCGTGCAGGCCTGAGGGCTTCTTCGCATCGCTTCAAAGCATCGCAGCGGACGTCCCGCCGAGGACGGGGCGTCGTCGAGCGCCTGTTGAACGCTCCGTGCCGCGCGCCACGGTGCCGGCCCGCACCGTCGCCGCGTCGCGCGTGTCGGTCCGGAGCTTCCGGGCACCCGCATGCCCTAGAGATCCGGACCCTGGACCTGGACCAGCCCCGGGCGGGACCGGTCGCACGATCACTTCTCCGTGCGGCCGCGACGGCGCGCCACGAAGCCGATGGCACCCAGACCGGCGATCAGCATCGCGTAGGTCGAGGGCTCCGGCACCACGGCGGCGGCGAAGTTGATCGAGCCGCGCCCTGGCGGATGCGGAAGCCACCGGCGAAGGGCTCGACCTGCGACGTCGTGTTGGAGAACGAGGTCAGCGCCAGGTCATACACCGGCAGCGAGGTCTGGAAGCCCGGCACCAGCCAGTTCAGCGTCAGCTTGGCGTTGGCCGAGGGGTTGAAGGTGCCGTCGCCCAGCGGCGTGGTCGCCACCGTGCCCAGCACCAGCGAGCCGCTGGCCAGGGCCACTTCGCCGGTCGCGCTTTCGGTCGGGGTGTTGCCCGCGAAGCCGAACGACGAGGTGCCGTTGTAGCCGTACAGGGTGTAGGTCAGCGAGGTCAGCGTGCCGACCGTGGACACCGAGCCCGGGTCACCGGCCTGCGTCAGCGTGCCGTTGCCGCTGAACTGGATGTAGAAGCCGTAGTCCGAGTTCAGGCCGTTGGACGGCAGCGTGGTGCCGCCGAGCTGGGCGGCGCTGATGGCCAGGTAGCCCGATTCGCTGAACGTGTTGCCGGCCCCGAAGGTGATGGTCGAGTAGTTCGACACCAGCAGGTTGTCGGCGGTGAAGGCCGAGCCGTTCAGGCCGGCGGTGGCCGGGTCCCAGGTGAACTGCGGCAGCGCGGAAGCGCTGGCGCTGACGGCGGCCAGGGCGAGGGCCAGCAGGGTGCGCTGGAACGCCACAGGCTTGCGGGAGAGCAAAGGCAGGGTCATGGTGGTTGCTCCGATAGAAAGATGTCCGCCAATCGCGGACGGCGCAGTGTCCCCAGGCGCCCCAGAGAGCGTCTGTACGTCCACCCACATAAAAACGGCCCCTCCCGGGGGCTGTACCCGGAAGGTGCGACGAACCACCCCCGGCGTGCCCGGAACGCCCCCGCGTTCGCGGGATGCCGCGTGTGCGCGACGGGCCACATCCCCGATGCCATCGGGGGCAAGTCGCGCTGCGGCGCCACGCGTCAAGGTGCGTCGGCATGCGTCGATATGCGTCGATGTGCTTCGGCATGTGCAGCCTGCAACGGCCTGCATCGGGATGCGTGGCCCGCATCGGTATGCGCGGCGTGCGCCGGCATGCGTCGATGCGCCTCGGCGCGAATTACTGCGCTTGCCCGGCGCTTTTCCGTGGCCGCATCGGCGCGGCCGCACCGGACAATCGCGCATCGCTTCCGACGCCCCTTCGCCCGCCATGTCCCAGCCTGTCCGCTCCGCCGCTTCCGCCGCCCTGACCTCCACCGCTGCCTCCGGCGTCGCGGGGCTGATGCTGGGCCAGATCGTGCTGGCGCTGGCGCTGCATCACAACCGCTCGGTGGAGGGACTGGGCTTCGCGCTCGTCTTCCTGCTGGCCGGCGGCGCCGCGGTGGCCTGCTTCCTGACGCACCGCCACCAGCAGCGCCGCCCGCGCCAGGAGCCCGCGCCGCTGCGCCTGTGGCTCATCGCACTGGCGGGCGGCGTGCTCGCCTCGATGCTAGTCATCGGCGCGCTCTGAGCGTCGTCGCTCCGCACCCCACGCGCGCCATGCGCGATGGCGATCGCCATCGATCGCCGCAGGACGGGCACACTCCTTGCCCTCGAGCCGCGATGCCCACCGATCGCCACGTCCGCACCTCTGCCACCGATGCCGCGCCCGCCCGCACGCGCGCCGCGTCGGCGACACGATCGAACTGCATTCGCCGACGCAGGCGC
>NZ_VOSR01000793.1:0-1325 GCF_007997345.1 Mitsuaria sp. TWR114 | reverse complement strand
CTGGGCGACTTCCGGCGCGGCCAGCCACTGTCCGTGTCCGACCTCCTCCTTCTCGAGCCCGACCAAGCCGATCGCCACGCGCTGCCCGGCCGACGCCTTGACCGCCACCGCGTTCTGCGCATGCAGGCTGCGCACCCCGCGCGCGCAGCGGCGCCTGGCCCGGCGCGGGCGGCAGCACCACGAGCTCGTCGCCGACGGCCAGCTCGCCCGCATGCGCGGTCCCCGTGCAGACAGTCCCGACGCCCGACAGGCTGAACACCCGATCGACCGCGAGCCGGAAACCCAGCCCAGCCCCCACGCGCGGCGGCAGCGCCGCGGCTTCGGCGATCAGGTGCTCGCGTAGCGGGCGCACGCCGGCGCCCGTTGTCGCGGCGACCTCGAAGATCGGCGCGCCCGCGAGCGCCGTGTCCGCCACAAGCGCCCGGATCTCGTCATGCCGACGCGCACGGGTCGCGGCGTCCACCCGATCGCATTTGGTCAGCGCGATGGTGGCCCGCTCCAGGCCCAGCAGCGACAGCAGCGCCAGGTGCTCGCGGGTCTGCGGCATGCGCCGTCATCGGCGGCCACCAGCAGCAGCGCATGGTCGATGCCGGTCGCGCCGGAGAGCATCGTGTGCACCAGGCGCTCATGCCCGGGCACGTCGACGAAACCGATGCGCCGGCCGGCACCGTCGCCCCCTCGCCCCCCTCGCCGCCCACGCCCTGGCCTTCGCCCCACCCCTGGCCGGGAACAAGGTCCAGATACGCATACCCCAGCGCGATGCTGATCCCGCGCCGCTTCTCTTCGGGCAGGCGGTCGGTGTCGACGCCGGTGAGCGCCTTCACCAGCGTCGTCTTGCCATGGTCGATGTGGCCGGCGGTCCCGACGATCACGCGAGCGACTCCTTCAGCTGCGCGAGCTGCTCGATGAACGCCGCCTCCTCGCGCGCCTCGTCCAGGCAGCGCAGGTCCAGCCAGAGCTCGTCCGACTGCACCCGCGCGATCACCGGCAGCGGCAGCGCGCGCAGCGCGGTCTGCAGCTCGTCGAGCGCGCGTCCCACGCCGCGCTTGCCCGGCAGTTGCGGCGTCAGCACCAGCCCCGCCGACGGCAGCGTCTCCACCGGCAGCGACCCCGAGCCGATCTGTCCGCGCATCGTGCTCACCCGCACCGCGAAGCGCGGCGCGACCGCGGCCTGGACGCGCGCCAGCAGCCGGTCGGCCTGCGCCTCGATCTGATCGACCGGGCGGGTCAGCAGCCGCAGCGTCGGCAGGTCCTGCGTCAGCCGGTCCGGCCGCAGGTACAGCCGCAAGGTCGCCTCCAGCGCCGCCAGCGGGAGCTTGGACAGC
>NZ_VOSR01000792.1:0-547 GCF_007997345.1 Mitsuaria sp. TWR114 | reverse complement strand
CGCCGCCGCTATCATCTGCCGCCGCTCGACGCAGACCAGCACACGACCGCGGCACACCCCGGCACGAACGACGCCCCATGAACACACCCCTCACGTCCCTGCCCACCCGCAAGCCCGCCTTCGTGCCCGAGACCCGCTTCGGCCTCTGGTTCCTCTCGACGCCGACCTGGCGTGTCCACGTGCTGGGCCGCGCGCTGGACGACCTCCAGCGCCTGGCGCCTGACATCCCCAAGGGCGGCGTGATGCTGGACATCGGCACCGGGCAAGGCCATTCGCTGCCCGAGCTGGCCCAGCGCTTCCAGCCCAGCCAGATCCACGCGCTCGATCCGGAGCCGGACTTCGCCGCCCGCTGCGCCGCGATGCGCCAGGCCACGCCGGTGCCGGTGACGCTGCACGACGCGCATGCCGAAGCCATCCCGCTGCCCGACGCTTCCGTCGACGTCGTGCTGTGCCACCAGACCCTGCATCACATCGTCGATCAGGCGACCGCGCTGTCCGAGGTCTTCCGCGTGCTCAAGCCGGGCGCGTGCTGCTGCTGGCCGAGAGC
>NZ_VOSR01000791.1:0-923 GCF_007997345.1 Mitsuaria sp. TWR114 | reverse complement strand
TGGCCCTTGCCGCCGTCGACCAGGACCAGGTCCGGCAGACGACCGGTGCCATTCTGTGCGGCCTCGGCCATCTTGCTGTAACGGCGTGTCAGCACCTGCCGCATCGCCGCGTAGTCGTCACCGCCGGTGATGCCCTCGATGTTGAAGCGCCGGTACTGGCTGCTCTGCATCTGGTGGCCCTCGAAGACGACGCAGGACGCCTGCGTCGCCTCGCCGGCGGTGTGGCTGATGTCGAAGCACTCGATGCGGAACTTGTCGAGCTCGGTGACGCTGAGGTCCAGCGCGTCCACGAGCGCGCGCGTGCGCGCCTGCTGGGAGCCCTCCTCCGACAGCAGCCGCGCCAGCGCGATCTCGGCGCCCTTGACGCACATCTCCTGCCAGATGCGGCGCTGGCCGCGCGGCTGCGCCTGCGTGGTGACACGGTAGCCGGCCTGCGCGCTCAGCGCCTCGGCCAGCGCCGGATCGACCGGCTCCGACAGCACCAGCAGCGAGGGCACGGCCATCTCGAGGTAGTGCTGGGCGATGAAGGCCTCCAGGACTTGGCGCTCCGGGCTCGGCGCCGCGGGGCGCGTGACCGCGGCACCAGCGGCGCCCTCGCCCGCCGCCGAAACGTCCAGCTCCGGCAGATCGTCGTCGTCGAGCAGCTGAACCGCCGTCGCGTCGTCGACGTGTTTCGGGAAGTAGGCCCGGTCGCCCAGATGCCGACCGCCGCGCACCATCGCCAGGTTCACGCAGGCGCGTCCGCCCTGCAGCTTCACCGCCAGGATGTCGACGTCGCGATCGCGGCCGGTGGCGCTGTTCTCGTCGACGGCCTGCTGCTGCAGCACCTTCGACAAGGCGGTGATCTGGTTGCGGATGCCGGCGGCCTGCTCGTACTCGAAGCGCTCGGCGTGGCTCATCATCTGCGCCTGCAGCGCGTCCAG
>NZ_VOSR01000790.1:0-3180 GCF_007997345.1 Mitsuaria sp. TWR114 | reverse complement strand
CGCTGCCCAGGCCGCGCACCTGCACCGAGGACAGCGCCGCGATCTGCGCGCTGTCGAGCGCGCTGAACTGGTCGCTGTCCATGCGGCGCAGCCGGTCCACCGTCAGCGCCGGGATCTGCGCGGTGGTCAGCGCATGGATCTGGTCGGTGGTCAGCGCGGCCAGCGAGGCGGTGGTCAGTGTCCGCAGCGCGCCGGTGTTGAGCGCCTGCACGTCCTGCAGCTCCAGCGCCGCGAGCTGGCCCGAGGCCAGATAGTTGAGCTGCCGCGCGGTCAGCGCATGCACCTGCAGCGTGGTCAGGCCCACCACCTGGGCGGCGCTCAGCATGGCCCACTCCGGCCCGGTCAGCGTGGCGAGCTGCGCGGTGGTGAGGGCTGCGATCTCCTCGGGAGTGAGCGATCCGACGTCGAAGGTGGCCATGGGGGTGGGAGGGGACTGCTGGAACCTGGCGGTCTGTCGTTTGCGGCCCACGCCGGCGGGGCGCGCGGGCGAGGGCCGCAAACGGCAAACCGGGGGCGCGAGGCCCCCGGTTCCGGACTGCCGCTTAGATCAGCGGAACAGCGCCGTTCTGGTCGTCGTCATGCAGCTTCTTGTAGGCCGCGCTGAGCACGTCGTGGTTGACCGCGTCGGTGGACGCCGCGGTGGTGGCCGCCGTGGCCGCCGTCGCGGTGTGCGCCGTCGCGCCGCCGAGCAGGTTGGCTTCCGGCTGGGCGAGCAGGTCGCCCAGCTGCGGCGCGGCTTCCCGCGTCGTGCCATGGACCTGCTGCGTCGCGCCGTCCTTGGTGAACCACACGTCGGACATCTCGCTCGTCGTGCCGTCCGCCTTGGTGTAGCTGGACACCAGGCCGATCAGGTTGCCGTGATCGACGTCCGTGCCCTTGGTCGCGCCCAGGTTCAGGTCGACGATGCCCAGATCGGTCAGCGACTTGAGTTCACCCGCGTCGTCTTGCCGTCGTGGTTGGCGTCGACCCAGACCTGCAGGTGGCTGAAGTCCGCATCCTTGGCGTTGATGTGGCCGTCATGGTTGGCGTCCAGCGAGGCGAGGGCGGCGAAGCCGTCCAGGCCCTTGCGGCCGTTGACCGTGGTGCCCGAGCCGAAGAGCTCGGCGCCGCTGTCGATCGTGCCGTTGCCGTTGCGATCCATCACCAGCAGGCCGTCGTTGCCGCCGACCCAGCCCCACTTGTCGTTGTGACCGGTGGCGTTGAGGTCGAAGTGCACGCCGTCCTTGGCTGCCAGCGTCTGGATGCCGTTGCCGTCCAGGTCCAGCATGATCGGCGTGGCCATGAAGTGGGCGTTGATCTGCTCGTCGCTCCAGCCGGCCTTCTGGTCGGAGGTCATCGCCAGCACCTGCTCCATGCTCATGCTGGCCAGGTCCTGCGTGTCCCAGCCGATGAACTGGTCGGAGGTCATCGCCACGATCTGGTCGGTCGACAGGCCCTGGATCTGCACCGAGGTGAGCGCGTGGATGTCGCTCGAGTCCAGCGCCAGGATCTGGTCGGTCGTGAACGCATGCAGCTGCGACGAGGTCATCGTCCCGAAGTGCGTGCTGGTCAGCGCGCCGATGTCGTCCGTGGTGATGGCCGCGATCTGGTCCGTGCCCAGCGCGCGCAGTTGCGCGGTGCTGAATTCATGGACCTGGTCGCTGGTCAGCGCCGCGATCTGGTCGGTGCTGAAGGCGTGGATCGCCGCGGTGCTCAGCGCATGGATGCCGGCGGTGGAGATCGAGGCGATGTCGGCCGTCTCGATGCCCGCCACCTGCGTCGCGCTCACCGCGCTCCACTGCTGCGAGGTCAGCGCATGGATCTGGTCCGAGCTGAAGGCCTCGAAGTCCGCCGAGCCGAAGGCCACCAGGTTGCCGCTGGCGATCGCCGCCAGGTCACCGGTGTCGATCGCCTGCACCTGGTCGGTGGTGAAGGCGCTCAGCTGGGCCGAGCTCATCGCCACGACCTGCGTCGAGGTCAGCGCCTGCACGTCGTCGGTGGCCAGCTGGCTCACCTGCAGCGTGCTCAGCGCGGCGACCTGCTGCGTGGTCAGCGCCGCGATCTGGTCGGAGCCCAGCGCTTCCAGTTGAGCGCTGTCCAGCGAGCGGATCGCCAGCGTGCTCAGGCTGCGCAGGTCGGCCGACTCGAAGGCCGCCATCTGGTCGGTGGTCAGGCCGTCGACCTGGGCCGAGCTCAGGGCCGCCGCCTGCGACGAGCTCAACGCCTGGATCGCGTCGGTGCTCAGGGCGCCGATCTGGGCCGAGCCCAGGGCCTGCAGCTGCGCCGAGCTCAGCGCGGCGACGTCGTCCGTCGTCATCGTCGAGATCTGCGTGGTCGTCAGGGCCTGCAGCTGGCTGTTGCCCAGCGCGCGGATCTGGCCGCTGGTCAGCGCGTTCAGGTCGTCGCTGCTCAGGTTGGCGATCTGCGCGGTCGTCAGCGCGGCGACCTGGACGGTCGTCAGCGCGGCGATCTGGTCGGAGCCCAGCGCCTCGATCTGGTCGGTGGCCAGGGCGCGCAGGGCGACCGTGGACAGCGAGCGCAGGTCACCGGTCTCCAGCGCGGCCATCTGGTCCGTCGTCAGGCCCTTGACCTGGGCCGAGCTCAGCGCGGCCACCTGGACCGAGCTCAGCGCGATCACCGCCTCGGTGCTCAGCGCGCCGATCTGGGCCGAGCTCAGGGCCTGGACCTGTTGCGAGCTCAGGGCCGCGACGTCGGCGCTCTCCATCGTGGAAACCTGCGTGGTCGTCAGCGCGGCGACCTGTTGCGTCGTCAGCGCGCGGACCTGGGCGCTGGTGAGCGCGTTCAGGTCGTCGCTGGCGAGCGTGCTCACCTGGCCGGTGGTCAGCGCGGCGACCTGCGTCGTCGTCAGCGAGGCGACCTGGTCGGAGCCCAGGGCGCCCAGCTGGTCGCTGGTCAGCGCACGCAGCGCCACCGTCGACAGGGCCTTCAGGTCACCCGATTCCAGGGCGGCCATCTGGTCGGTGGTCAGGCCGGCGACCTGCTTGCTGGTCAGCGCGGCGACCTGCGTCGAGCTCAGCGCCACGACCGCTTCGGTGGTCAGCGCGCCGACCTGGTCGGAGCTCGAGCGCGGCGATCTGCTGCGTGGACAGCGCCTGCACGTCGGCGCTTTCCATCGTGTTGACCTGGGCGGTCGTCAGCGCGGCGACCTGCTGCGTCGACAGGGCCTTGATCTGGCCGCTG